>JAMORN010000150.1 GCA_027063545.1 bacterium
GAGGGCAATTTATTAAGACTTACTCATTCTATTGAATTTACTCGTCAACAATATAGAAGATATGTAAGGTATGAAGTAAGATTACCTGTTAAATTTAAAATTCATTTATCAGAGAAAAAAAGAAAACCTGAAGAACTTCAAGAAATATATGATGGAAGTATTATTGATATATCAGGAGGAGGGGTAAAATTTAAATCTCCAATACCTTTATATAAGAATGATCAAATATACATATATGGTATGTGGGATAAATTAGAACTAAAATTTATAGCAAAAGTTTTAAGAGTCGTAGAAACAAAAACACAGGATAAAGTATTTTATATTGCAAATTGTGAGTTTGTAAATATAGATACAAAAATTAAGGAAAAAATAGTAAAGAAAATTTTCGATAAGATGCGAGAAGATATAAAAATGTTAAGATAAAAGATAGTATGAAATTATTTACAAAAGATGAATATATAAAAAACGAATCTTTATTTTTGAATAAATGGGCAACTTTTTCTTATGAATCTGAGAGAATATCTGAAGAAAGGGATTCAGATTTATTAAGAACAGACTTTCAAAGAGATAGAGATAGAATAATACATTCAAGAGCATTTAAAAGGATGATGCATAAAACGCAAGTATATTCTTTTGTAGAATTTAGAAATGATCATACAAGAACTAGACTTTTACATTCTATAGAGGTTATGCAGCTTGCAACCACTGTAGGAAGATCTTTAGGATTAAATAATGATTTAATAGAAGCAATAGCTTTAGGACATGATGTTGGTCATACTCCTTTTGGTCATTCTGGCGAATACATACTTCATAGGATAAGTAAAGGTAAAGAGGATATCAAAGAGTTACCAGAAGATATAATTGACTACTGGGGTTTTAAGCATAATCACCAAAGTTTAAGAATTTTTGACAAGATTGAGAAAAGAAATGGTTTTGATGATATGAATTTGACTAATCAAACTAGAGAGGGAATATTAAAACATACAGAAATTAATTACTCGAAAAATAGATTCAAAGATTATAATGAAGTTTTATATAGAGATTTAGATTATTCAGCTCTTTTTTTAGATAAGGTTCCTTTTTTAGAAGCACAGGTTGTATATATATGTGATGAAATTGCTCAACAAACACATGATTTAGAGGATGGTCTAAGGTTAAAAGATAAGAAAGAAGTTTTGGAGATTCTATCTGAATTAAGGCGAGAAATTAATTTTATTGATAATATATACAAACAATATAAAGAAAAATTAGAAAACATGGAGTATTATCAAGAAAGATATTTCATTGCCAAAAAAATTATAGATGTTTTAATAAGGGATTTAATAGAAAATAGTGTAAAAAATTTATCATTTTATTATAAAAAAAATAAAAGCAAGAAAAGACCTGATCGATTTTTAATAACCTTTTCTGAAGCAATAGAAAAGGATTTTTTAAAATTTAAAGAAAAAATATATAGACATTTTATAAATATAGATGAAATAAAAAAGATGGATAAGAAAGCAAAAGAGATTATTATTTTTCTTTTTAGATATTATTTAATTAATCCTTGGGAATTACCAGATTATACATCCCATAAGTTTAAGTATTCAAAAATAAGAGAGAATATAAAAATATTATCAGATGAAAGTAAGGAAGAGATAAAAAGAAAGATATATTCCAAGGAATTTTTTAGGGAGTTGATTGATTATATAGCAGGTATGACAGATTTTTATGCTATAGATTTATATAACAAACTAAAAACTAAAAATGGAGTACTTTTATGAAATATAAGATAACTCTTATTTTAATATTTTTAACATTATTTTTTTCAGGATATTATTCTTATAAATATATTCAAAATATAAAAAAAGAAAAAAGTTTAGTTTTTGATATGTTATTAGATGAAGCAGAAGGGAATATGAGTGTATTTTTAATGGGTATTGATACTTTAAATATAGAAAATATAAGAAATAGAAAAGAATATATTACAAAAAATGATACTATTTTATCCAAGATAATTGTTAAAAAAAATAATGATACACTTTATATTAATAGTATAGTACAAAGCTTAAAATTTAAGGGTTTAAAGAGGGTGGTTAGGTCTGTTGTTATAGTAGAAAGGGATTCTTTAGGTAACAAAAGATACAGATTGAAAAAAATAGAAAATTAGAGTAAAAAATTACTTGCTATTGCTTTTTTTTGAAATTATAATTTATTTTAAAATATAACACTCAAAAAATAAAGAGAAGAATATGAAAGTTTTATGGGATATCCTACTAAATAGAACTTATACTGTTGGCATTGATATAGGATCCAGTATATTAAAGTTGGTTCAGGTGCTTCATCAAAAAGATAAGGATATTTTAACATATTTAAGTATGAAGGAATTACCAGAAGGTGTAATAGAAGATGGGCAAATAAAAGATAGAGAAAAGCTATATGAGAATTTGGAAAGTCTAATAAGAGAAGCTGAGGAGTCTATAGGTAAAATAAAGAATGTTGTTTTCACAATAACAAGTTCTGTAAATAAAGGTATATTTATAGATAGGGTAGAGGATACTATATCCAAAAAAGAAGATATAACAGAATGGGTAAGTAATATAATCACTCAAAGAAATTATGCCTCTGCAGAGGAGAATATAACTTTTGATTATAAAATTATAGATAAAGAGGCTTCTCCACAAGATGATACAATGAGAATAAAAGCTATAGTTGTAACAATAAAAGATAGTATAGTTCATGGATTTGTGAATGTATTAAAAGATTTAGAAATTAATCCTATGGTTATGGATATAGAGCCGTTAGCTGTTTTTAATGTATGGTATGTACAAAAACTTCCGGAAGATTTAAATAAAGCGATAATGATAGTAAATATAGGAGAGGTAAATAGTGAGGCTATACTAGTAAATGGGGGAGAGTTTATAACATCAAGAACAATGAGTGCTGGTACAGGAGCTTTTATAAGAGATTTACAGACAAATTTAAAGATATCAAGAGAAGAAGCTATTTCTATATTAAAAGGTGATTTACCTGATGGAATAGATGAATCGATCGCTGATGAGGTAGTATTCTATAATGCAGAGGAATTTACAGGAAATATTGATATGACCCTAAGGCATTTTAATAATGAGATTTTGAAAAAAGAGACAAATGTTCAAAAAATTGTATTAACAGGAGGGGGAGCAACAATATTTAAATTTGATAAATTTGTTGAAAGAAGATTAAAAATACCAACACATATATTAAATCCTTTTAATTCTATTGAGATTGATGAGGATTTAGAAATAGATACAGAAGGATTAAAACAAATTTTACCATTGTTTACAACAGTAATAGGATTAGGTTTAAGAAGAATAGAAGAGGTATAATATAAAATGGCAAAATCTAATTTATATTTTGAATTAAATTTATTGCCTTCAGAATATGGCGGCGGAAAAAGGTACAGATGGATTAGGGGAGAGCAGGTTTTAATAGGTGCACTTTCTTTATTATTACTCTTTTTTATTTTTTATTTGAGTTATGAGGATATGAATAATAGGATAGAAGAATTGGAATATAATATAAGTATTATAAATGCTCAAATAGAGGCAAATAAGGATATTAATATAAAGATTAAAAAGTTAAAAGAGAAAAAAGCTAAAATAATGAAAAAAATTAATGCTTTAAAACAGATTGATATAGATAGGGCTAAGTGGGTAAAACTTCTTGAGTTATTTGAAAAATATTTACCTGATAATACATGGTTAACACTTTTAAAACAGGAAAAGACAGATTTAAAGAAAATTAGAGTAGAAGGTTTTACATATTCTTTTGATGCTATAGCCCAGTATATAACAGAATTAAATTCAGATACATTAGTATCTGATGTAAAATTGAATACAGTACTGCAAACAAAATATAGAAAAGAAGATGTATATAAATTTGTTTTATATGTAATTTTAAAACAGAAAAAATTAGGACAGTTAGATGGAACTAAATTGGGAAACACTCAAACAGCCAAAAGTAATTAATTATTTAATTTTGGCTGTTATTTTGGTGATTTTGTCTTTTATGTATTATAAATTGGTTTATGTACCATTACAAATGAAAATAGCTTCGTTAGAAAAAGAGTTAGAAAAAAAGAGTAAAGAGCTTGAAACAATCAGAGAAATGAAAAAAAATCTTGTAAATTTACAAAATGAAGTAAAAAAAGCAGAAATTGAATTAGAAAAATTAAAATCAATGTTCCCGGAAAAGAAAGAGGTTGCTAGATTAATGTTTGATATAACAAAGCTAGCAAAGTTTCATAACATAATGATAGTAAGATTTTTGCCTGTTGGTGATATTACAAAACCTTACTATATGGAATATAAATATTCTTTAGAAGTTAAAGGTCGTTATCATAATCTTGGGGCATTTTTAGCTGATATGGCAAATTTGACATTGATAATAAATACAGATAAATTAGAGATAAAAGCATTGAATTTCAAGAATGTTGAAGATTTCGAAAATATAAATGAAACATTAAAAGCAAGTATGGAAATAACAACATATTCATCAAAAAAAGAGTAAGGATATGAAAAGAATAGTAGTAATTTTTTTAATGTATTTTTTGGTGTTTAATCTTTCAATAAATGGGGGGAGGCTATCATCTATAGATATTGAAGAAAATGGTAATGTAGTTGTTAAGGTAAATTATGATTATTCTAAGGATGATATAGATAAATTAACCTATAAGAAGTTAAAAAAGCCTGATAGAATATTTATAGATTTTATTGATATTGATACAAATAATATAAAAAATTTTATAAGGAAATTTGAAAATACACAGGTGATAAAAGGTGTAAAATTATGGTATCACAAAGAGTTATTAGGAAATAAAAATGTATATAGATTTGTTATTGAATATGACAGAGATAAAGTTAAAAATTATAATATTGTGTTTTTAGAAAATAAGGTGGTATTAACTTTCTATCCTAAGAAAAATATAAAGAGTGAATTTTTTTGGAGTACAAATAAGAATAAAACTTATAATTTAGTAAAAGCAAATAAGAAAAAAGAATATAATATTTCATTAATAGATATAAGCTACTATAATGTTGGAGATTATCAGGATATAGTTTTTGAATTTAATGGGGATGTTCCTAAGTATGATATATTAAAAAATAATGATTCAGAAATATTATTAAAATTTTATTCAATAAAAAATTCTGTAGCATCTTATTCTAAAATATATCAATTTAAAAATTCAATATATGATATTATTGAATTTTTAGGAGAGGATAATGGAAATATAATGTTTAAGATTTCATTGGCACCTCCTAATACAATTAATAATGTAAATATGTTAAGTATAGAAAGAGACAAAAAGCTTATAATAACTGGACAAGGAAAAACAGAAGTTAATGAGTATACATATTTAAACATAAAAAGAATATGGAATAAATTAAAAGAAAAGTTACCTAGTATAAAAAATATTTCAATAGTAAATGAAGTAAAAGCTCAAGAAATAGAGGATTTAACAAGTATAAAAGAGCCTAAAGTAGAAGAAAAAACTGGAGAACAGAAAAAGTATATAGAGATAATAAAGGATTCAATTAACATAAGAAAAGGTCCAGGTATAAATTATGATATTTTAGCTATAGGGTTAAAAGGGGAAAAATATGAGGTTGTAGGTTTTAAATTAGGATTCTATAAAATTAAGTATAAAGATGGAAGAATTGGTTGGGTATACATGAGTTTATGTAAACCTTTATACGAGAGTGAATTGACAGGACCTGAATATATTGTTACAGGCAATAGAGTAAATTTAAGAAGGATTCCATCTTTAAAATCTAAAATTATAAAGAGATTAAATAAGAATGATATAGTATACGTTTTAAAAGAAAAAGGTAAATGGGTTAAGGTAAAAACAGAGGATAATACAATAGGGTGGGTATATAAAAAGTTTATTAGAAATTATAAAGAAGCTCAACTTGAATCTATAAAATTGAATAAAGAAGCAAAATTAGCGAAGGATACAATTGGTTCAATTATATCTTCAAAAAAGAAAAAAGTAAAGTTTGTTGTTTATTCCAATAGAGATCCATTTTTACCAATTTTAAAAGAAGATTTAAAATTAGAGGGTGGACCAGAGGTTGACAAATTAACATTAGTGGGTATAATATATGATAAATATGATAAAATAGCATTATTTGAGCTTAAAAAAGGTCCTAAAAGTGAAGGTAAAACGATATTTACAATGAGAGAAGGTGATAAAGTAAAAAATGGTAAATTATTTAAAATATATGAGGATAAAGTAGTATTTTTGATTACTTTATTTGGCGTAACAAAAACATATACTTTAAAATTAGAAAAGGACGATAAAAGATAGAATAACGGGAGATATATTATGAATAAAAAGATTTTAATTATATTATTTGCTTTAATCTTTATACTTTCATTCAAAAACTATATAAAGGCCCAAAGTAATCCAAATCCACAAGTCCAGAGAGGCTATTATGCAAATAAGCCTATCCCCAAAATAGAGTTTAATAATGCTGATTTACAGTCTGTTTTAAGGGTTCT
>JAMORN010000151.1 GCA_027063545.1 bacterium
TAAACTCAACAGCATACCTAAACAATTCTACTTTATTACCAAATAATTGAATAGCTATAGGTCTTTCTATTTCCTCAAATTCTAGTAATTTTTTTGTTTTTGTATTATTATAAAACAAACCATTTATACTAATCATTTCTGTAAAAACAACATCAGCCCCACACTCCTTTAACAAAATTCTAAAAGATTTAATGGAGACCCCTGCCATAGGAGCCCCCATCAAAAGCTGTGCCTTTTTTGAAATCTCCATCATATATTAAAATAGACTAGAAATCTTCTACTAATTTATCTATTTGACTAATTAGACTATCAAGAATATCTGAAACTTTTTCTTTTGTTGATTCTAAGCTGCCTTCTATTTCAGAAGAAACCATGAAATAAAATTTTATCTTTGGTTCTGTACCTGATGGTCTTGCTATAAATTTCAAATTATTTTCCAATTTAAAAATCAAAACATTTGATTTTGGAAGATCAATAGCACCTATTTCATTTCCTTCACTATCATAAATCTTTGATTCTAAGATGTCCCATCTCTCAAGTATTTTGTACACACCTATTGTATCATCTTTATATTCTCTTAACCCCTTCATTATATTTTGTATTTTTTGAGCCCCTTCAAAACCCTTAAATGTATATGATTTTAACTTTTCTAAGAAAAAGCCATATTTTAAATATAGCTCATTTAATAAATCTAAAAGTGTCTTATTCTCGCTATAAGCATAAGCTGCTAATTCTGCTGTTAATTGAGTAGCTATTACTGCATCCTTATCTCTAACATAATCCCCAAGAAGAAAACCATAACTTTCTTCAAAACCAAAAACGAACTTATCATTATTTCCTGCTTCTTCAAACTCCCTTATTTTAGCCCCAATATACTTAAAGCCTGTTAATACATCTATTGTTTCTACACCAAAAGATTCTGCTATTTTACGTGCCAATTCAGTTGTTACTATAGATTTTATAATTACATGATAACCAGGTCTTAATTTACCTTGTTTTTGATAATTAGATAATACATAATATACCATTAACGAACCTAATTGATTACCTGTTAATAAATTAAACTCCCCTGTTTTTAAATCTCTAACTGCAATTCCTAATCTATCTGCATCTGGATCTGTAGCCATTACTATGTCTGATGCTACCTCTTTAGCTAGTTTTATACCTAAACTTAAAGCTTCTGCTTCTTCAGGATTTGGATAAGAAACTGTTGGGAAATCACCATTAGGTTCCTTCTGTTCTTCTACTATATGAAGATTCTTTATTCCTAAATTTGATAATACTTTGGGTACCATTTTTATCCCTGTCCCATGTAATGGTGTATAAACAACATTAAGATTTTCAGCTACAGACTCAACAACTTGCTTATTAACTATTCTATTTTCTATTTCCTTAATATAAGCATTATCAACTTCCTCATCTATATAGGTTATTATTCCAGAATTTAAGCCTTCTTCAAAATCTATAATCTTTACATCCTTAAAAAAGTCTTCTACTTTGTTAACTTCTTCTATTATACCTTTATCATGAGGAGGTATAACCTGAGCTCCATCTTCCCATGATACTTTATATCCATTATACTCTGGAGGATTATGGCTTGCTGTTATCATTATTCCTGCTTGAGTTTTCAAATATCTTACAGCAAAACTCATCTCTGGAAGAGGTCTTATATCTGAAAATATATATACTTTTATTCCATTGGCGGCTAATACTCTAGCGGCTTCTTTAGCAAATACATCAGAGTAATTTCTAGAATCATAAGATATAACAACACCTTTGTCTTTACCATTATCTGTATTCTTAAGAATATAGTTAGCAAGTCCTTGAGTGGCTCTTCTAACAGTGTATACATTCATTCTATTCAATCCTGCACCAATTATTCCTCTTAATCCACCTGTACCAAACTCTAATCCTTTATAAAACCTATCAATAAGCTCTTTTTCATTATTATCATCTATTAATTTCTTTATCTCTTCTCTAGTTACTGGATCAAAAGGCTCTTTTGTCCACTTTAAAGCTTCTTCCATTATCTTTTGGTCCATCTTCTACACTCCTTTTATTCTTGTTTTCATTTATTTCTTTATCTAAACACTATCTAATTTAATATTTCAATTAATCTGTTTTTTAGTATTTTTCTAGGAATTTAATAGTTAATTAGAGTAAAATAATAATAAAATTTAAAAAATTCAAAGAAAATAATTAAAAATAAAATTAATCATCTTCTTAATACACCAAACCATCTTCAATTATAACATATTTAAAAATAACAAATTACAATAAGATATTAAAGAAACCCAATTGATAACCGATAATAAAAATGGGATATTGTATAGTTGAGAAAACAAAAAAACTAAAGGAACCCTTAACAAGGAGGTCTAAAATGATTATCAACAACAACATTCCATCATTAGGTGCACAAAATGCTTTATATTTCAACACTTACCAAATGCAAAAATCAATTGAAAAGTTATCAACAGGATTAAGAATTAACAGAGCAAGTGATGATGCTGCAGGACTTGCTGTATCTGAAAACTTAAGAGCTAAAATCCGTGGCTACAAAATGGCTGATAGAAACGCTCAAGATGGTATCTCTGCTCTACAAATCGCTGAAGGTTCTCTTAACGAAGTCTCTTCTATTCTCCAAAGAATGAGGGAACTTGCTGTTCAAGCTGCTACTGATACCCTAACTGATACTGAAAGAGGTTATCTAAATCAAGAATTCGTTGAACTTAAATCTGAAGTAGATAGAATTATTAATGTTACTGAATTCAATGGTCAAAAACTATTAGATGGTAGTTTCTCTAACAAAGACTTCCAAGTTGGTGCTAATAACTCAACAAATGATAGACTCACTGTTACTATCTCTGCAATGAGTACTACTTCTTTGGGTATAGATGACGATACTATTGATACTAAAACTAATGCTCAATCTGCAATAAGCGCCCTTGATGATGCTATTGATAGTGTTAACAACCAAAGAGCAACAATAGGGGCTTATGTTAATAGATTGGAACATACAATAGCTAATTTAAAAAATGCTCAATTAAATACACAAGCTGCTGAATCACTCATTAGAGATGTAGATGTAGGTGAGGAAATGGCTAACTTTACTAAACTTCAAATATTAACCCAAGCAGGTACTTCCATGCTTGCTCAAGCAAATGTTACACCAAGTGCTGTATTGAGATTATTTAGATAAAAATTTATTTTTTTAATATGAGTTAATATACAGGGGAAGTTTTTACTTCCCCTTTTTTTATTTTTTAATTAATTATGGTAAATTTTTTCTTTTAAATTACTTAAAATTTTCTTATTTTAATATGTATGAGGGAACAGACTAAATTAAGGCTTAACTTTTTTCTAAAAAGTATATCGTTTTTACTATTAGTAGTATTTAACATCCTTATAATCTATTATATGTCAATTAGATATAAACATAATCTCTTGTCTGCTAAATATGTAGACTACAAATCTGTATCTATTCTAAATGATATAGAGGGATTATATAAAAGAATGGATAATATAGAAGTAAACATAAGATTAAAAAGAAGAGAAGGAAAATCAACAGAAGAGTTAGAAAAAGAACTTATAAAGATTAAGCAAGCTATTAACGAGTTAAAAAAAGAAAGTGAAAAATCTAATATAAGACTTAAAACATCTGATAAAATCTATTTATTTTTTGATCCTATAAATGTTTTGTTATCAATGAGTTTAGTTGTAACTATTATTTGGAGCTTTTTCGTTGTAAAAGGTATGATAGATTATTATAAAATAGTTCTTTTACAAAGAAAAAATTATTATAGCACCAATAAAAAACAAATGGTTGATAATGCTAATAATGAGGAAGAAAACTCAAATTTAGTTGAGAATAACGATGAAGAAAAATATATAGAAGACAATAATCTAAAAGAAAACTCTTTAAAAACTACTGATAATT
Organism: bacterium; assembly: GCA_027063545.1. Taxonomy (GTDB): domain Bacteria; phylum JAMORN01; class JAMORN01; order JAMORN01; family JAMORN01; genus JAMORN01. The sequence continues at coordinate 3,938 of JAMORN010000151.1, forward strand.
TAAAAGTTATAGAAAATTATCATGAGAATAACATATCCCCTGAAGATAATATAGAGATATTTGATATTGAATATAATAGAGAAAATTACAAACAAGAAAATTATGAATTAGAAGATGAAACAATTGAGGAAATTATAGATAATTTAAAACACGAAGAAATAACCCAACAAACTTCTAAAGAAGAGGAAGAATTAAATAGAATAAAGCAGATATTAGATAATCCAAAAGTTGAAATTATTCTAAATCTTTATAAAAATAATGTTCCTATACATGAAATTGCTCAAAAAACATCTTTGTCTATTGATGAAATAGAATTCGTTATAAAAACATCCAGAAGTTTAGGGAAAACATAACTTATTATAAATTATTAGAATAAAAAAGTTATCCCATGGATAATAATATAATCTATCTATTACAAAACTTTAATAAGTACCTACCTATAATTGAAAAAAGTTTAAAATTAAAAAATGCTAATTCATATAAGAATAATAAGTTATCCCAAACAGTAAAAAATGATATTTTCAATTTCATATCGAAAGAACAACTTGACTTAATAAAAAATATTATGTTAAAAAATACTTCATATATAGAAAATAAAACAAATCTAAACCAAAACTATAATCTTTCTGATAAGCAGCTATTAAAAGATCCATTAATCGAGCTTTTAATTTTAAATAATATAATTACTGAAAATAATGAAATATCTTATAACAAATTAAAACAAATTACTCGTGATTTTATATCTTTATTATTTTTTTTTGGTAATATTAATTCAAACGAAAATATAAAAAGTGAATATGAAAACTTAAATGGAACTAATTTATTAATAGATAATGAGTTATTAAATAATACTCATATTAAAAATTTTATTGATAAAATCTTTTCTTCTTTGGTTAATAAGTTAAATCAAATAAAAAATATTGATAATATTCAAATTTTAAGTTCCTCTTATATAGGAACTCTTATACAAAATGGCTCCAATTCTTCTATCTTTATAAACAAACTGGAAGAAGCTATTTTTATTTTATTATCAATGAATTGGCAAAAAGAAAACCTACATTTAAATTCTAATGATATATCAAGTATAATTGATAAAGCGTTCAATTTGAATAAAAAACATTTCTTAGAAGCTTTAAATTTCTTTAAAGATAATAAAACTATAGTTAGCGAATCCTTTTTAAATATATTATATAAATCTCACCAAAAAACTCCCACTTCTATTATGAATATTTTAAAATATAGGTTATTTTTGGACCATTCTTTTGCTCAAATTCTTTCTAAAGACAAAATAGATACTATCAATAAATTATTTTATAAAATCCAAAATAATATAAATAATCTCCAAAATATAGATAAAATATTTAAAGATATAGATGTTAATAATAAAGAAATGCTAAAAGCAATAAATTTAATTTCGAAAGAAATACAGAACTATATAAGATTAATATTTAATTCTAATAATAATATCAATAATATGAAAGAATTAGAAAATAACTTTTTAAATTATAATGAAATATCTAAAAATATTATTAAATACACTTCTAAACTTCTTAATTTTAATGAAGTTAAAAACAATTCTAATCTTTTTAATGAATTAAAAAATTTAAGAAATAATGTTATAAATCTATTTAATATTTTAAATTCCAATTATTCTATTATTCAAAATTTTTTTATTGAAGATCTAGGAAGTATTCTTTTATTTTATGAAAAGTATAGTAAATCAGATAAAATGTTTAAGAAAGGCTTTATTTATAGTTTAACTATAGAGGTTAATACAAACAATATTGGTGATATAAAAGTTAATTTATATAAAGATAAAAAGGATAATTATATTATAAACTTTCATCCTCAAGAAAAAGAAACAAAAAGTATAATCCAGAAGAATATTAATTTATTTTTTAATAATATAAAGGATAAATTTAAAATAAAAAGTATAGCTATAAGCTGAAAAATGAATAATAAAAGGATAAAAAAAGCTGTAGCTTTAAAGTATGAAAAACATAAAATGAAAGCTCCAATAGTTACAGCTAAAGGACAAGGATTTATTGCTCAAAAAATTGTTGAGATAGCTAAGGATTATAATATCCCAATATATGAAGATGATACATTAGTAAATTTTTTAATAAAACTAGAACTCAATGAAGAGATACCTGAGGAGTTATACGAAATTATAGCTAAAATATTAGTTTTTATATATAAAATAAATAAGGATAAATAATATGAATGTAAAAAATAACTTTATTTTATCTATTATAATGGTCTTTATACTTACCATTGTAGTTTATGCTAAACATATTGACAAAGTAGTTTTTTTTAACATAAAAAATGATTCTCCTGAATATTCTTCTATTTTAATTGATATGATTAAACATGATTTCCAAATAGATACAATTTTAGTCAAAAATAAAGACTCACTTAAAAATATTATAGATAGTCTTAATATAAAATATGCTATAAAATTAGAACTAAATAATACAGATGTTAG
>JAMORN010000152.1 GCA_027063545.1 bacterium
TTATTAGAAGAGATAAATAAAACATTAGAAAAAACTGATAAAAATTTTGCTGTAAATTTAATAACAGTAACTCCATTATTTAATGATCAACTTGAGGTAGTGCTTGGAACATCAGTAAAATATATTGTTTTTGCAGGAGGGCTTCCCCCAACAGGTGCTATAAAAAAAGCAAAAGAAAAGGGAAAAAAAGTTTTCGTTTTTGCTCCTAATTTAAGAATTGCTCAAAGGATGATAAAAGCAGGTGCTGATGCTTTAATTATAGAAGGGAATGAGGCAGGAGGACATGTTGGTCCAACTTCAACAATTGTTTTAATACAAGAGGTTCTTTTTAATATAAAAGAAGTGCCTGTATTTGTTGCTGGTGGAATTGGCACAGGAAAGATGTTTGCTCATGTTCTTTTAATGGGAGCAGCGGGAGTACAACTTGGTACAAAATTTGTAGCGACTCATGAGGCAAATGTTCATCCAAAAATGAAGGAGTTGTTTGTTAAATCAGCCTCTAAAGACGCTATTGTTTCTTATAGTATAGATAAAAGATTGAATGTTATTCCTGTTAGAGCGATTAAAAATAAAGGAACAGATGAATTTATAAAGCTCCAATTTGAATTGGTTCAAAAGATTGAAAAGGGAGAGGTCTCTCCAGAAGAGGCATCTTTAAAGGTAGAGGAGTTTTGGCTTGGAGCATTAAGAAGAGCAGTAAAAGAGGGAGATTTAGATTACGGCTCTCTAATGGCAGGAAATTCTGTTTCTTTAGTTAATGAGATTAAGTCTGTTAAAGAGGTTATTGAAGAGTTGGTTAATGAGGCAGAGGAAGAGTTAAATAGGGTAAAGGGTCTTTTTTAGTTGGAAAGGGAGTTTTTTAAAGACTGGCGAGTAAATGTAAAAAACTTAATAGAAGATAAAAAAACTCTAAAATATTTCTTAAAAATTTTTAATTTAGAGGAGTATTCAAAAAAAATAAATTGGGAGGCTTTTGATAAGGTCTCCCGATTTTATCCTTTTAGAATTACCCCGTATTATCTTAGTGTTGTTATAAAATCTGATTCTCTTTTTAAAGTCTTTTTTCCTTCATTAAAAGAGATTTCTGAAAAAAATAAATATTATGGTGATGACCCTTTAAGTGAGGAGGTTTTTAAAGTAGATAAAAGAGGTGGTATTATTCATAAATATAGAGATAGGGTTTTAGTTATTCTAACTGATTTTTGTTCTAATAATTGCAGGTATTGTAATAGAAAAAGGCTATGGAGGAGTCATTTAGAGTTAAGAATAGATGAGATAAAAAAGGAGTTAAATGAGTATTTAACTAAAAATAATGAGATAAAAGAGGTAATATTATCAGGTGGTGAACCTCTTATATATGAAAATAGTATTTTAGATGATATTATTGGTTTTTTTTATAATAAATTTCAAATTGATGTAATAAGAATTCATACAAAACTTATTTCTTCTCTTCCTCAAAGATTTTTTGATGAGGAGTTTATAAAGATTTTAGAAAAATATAGAGACAAGTTATGGTTTTATTCTCATATAATCCATTCAGATGAAATAACCCCTTATGTAGAGCAGGCAACAAAAATTATTAATTCTTTGGGTATATATATACTAAATCAAGCACCAATAATAAGGGAAGTTAATGATAAAAAAGAGGTTTTAAAAGAACTAATAAGAAAACTCCTTAAAAATAAAATAATACCAAAAAACTTTTATCAACTTGATCCTATAGACTCTACACTTCATTTTATGACAGATATAGATAAAACAGTAGAACTTATTAGTAATGTATATAGAGAAACAACAGGGCTTGGTTGGGCGAACTATATAATAGATCTTCCAAAAGGGAAAGGTAAAGTTCCTCTTCCTTTATCACAAATAGAAAAAAATAAAAGTTTATATAGGATCAAAAATTTTTATGGAGAAGTGGTAGATTATAACATATTTTTAGATATATATGAGTAGGTTCAAAATAATTTTTTTTATTTTTTTTCTTTTTGTGTATTCAAAAATGGTTTTTTCTCAGGATATAACTATTTATCCTAAAAAAATGGAGGATAATCTTAAAATTTTAACAATACCACCAGAAATGACCTACCACGATTTTAAGATCTTAACCACAGATATAAAAATGAAGGATTATATTTTCTCTGCTATTATGCCAGGCTATATTCATTTTAAAATAGAAGAGAAGAAAAAGGCTTATACTATTTTAGGATTAAGGGTTTTATCCTATTCTACATTTTTGTTTTCATACTTTAAACTAAGAAGCAAGGGTGAAAATTTTTTATCTTTAGCAATCGATATTTTCAAAAATAATACTCTTCCTCAAGAGGAGTACTCTATTTCTTTATCAGATATTATTTATTTTTTATCATTTACTACAATAATAGGTACATATTTTTATGATATCCTAGATGGAGAATACTCTCTTGAGAAGAAGAAAAGTTATATTAGGTATAAATTTTTTATGAAAAAAAGTATTGAAGAGAAGTTATATGGGGGTAAAATTGAGGTTATTGGTAATTTTTAGTTTTTTTATTTTTAGTTTTTCTACTCTTAGTTTTGGATGGAGTAAAGAAACAGAACTTATTTATTTAAAAAAGATAAATAACTCTCAGGATAAAGGATTAATAGAGAATTCCATAGAGGATGCAGAGAATTTTTTATTTAATGATCTTTTTGATTCAAATAGTGAAATTGATAGTTTATTTTTAAAAAATTTTTTATATCAGCTTATAAGAAGTTATAAAGTAATAGGTGATAAAAAGGGATTAGAGTTTTCAATTTTTAGATATAGATGTTTTTTTAAAGATTCTTTATATTCTAAACTTCTTCCTCAAAGAGTAAAACTTCATTACAAAGAAAAAAATATCTATAAAATTCAGAATGATATTATTTACCAAAATACTTCTTTAAAAGAAAAGTTTATTCTTTACCTAAAAAGAAGAGGATTGAAGAAAAAATATCCTACAACTTTTTAGGGTTTAATACCTCTTGAAGTGTATCACCAATTATATTATAACTTGTAACTGTAAGAAAGATAAAAAGTCCGGGAAAGATTATAAGCCAAGGTGCTTCTATTATATAGTTTTTTCCAGTGTTTAGCATAGCTCCCCAACTTGGTGTTGGTGGTTGAACCCCAAGCCCTAAAAATGAAAGAGTTGATTCTGCTAAAATTGCTCCTGCTATGGCAAATGTGGAATAGACTAATATAATAGTTAAAGTGTTAGGGAGAATATGAAAAAATATTATTCTTTTATCAGAAAAGCCTAAAGCCTTTGCAGCAGTTATAAATTCATATGTTTTAATTTTAAGAACCTCTCCTCTAATAAGTCTTGCAATAGAACTCCAACCAGTAAAGCCTATAACAAGCATAATGTTTAATATAGAGGGTCCCACAAAAGCAATAATAGATAAGATTAAAAATATAGTAGGAAAGGTCATCATTATTTCAATAAGCCTTAATATTATAAAATCAACCTTTCCTCCATAATAACCACTTATTGCTCCTAAGGTTGTGCCTATAATTATTGAGATAAATACAGCAACAAAACCAACAAACATGGAAACTCTTGCTCCATAGAGTATTCTTGTAAAAACATCTCTACCTCTGTCATCAGTACCAAATAGATGTTTTTTAGAAGGAGGCTTTAAAATTTCATTAAGATTGTAAGTATTTGGAGAATATTTTATAATAGGTATTATTTTAAATGTGGTATTTTTAGGATCATATTCTTTTTTTGAAAATAAAGTATATATTTTTCCATCTTTTGTTTTCCAGATAATAGGCTTTTCATTAGCAATAAAAGGAACAAATATAGAAATAAATGTTAAAAATACTAAATAACTAACACTAAATAAAAGCAGAGGTCGTTTTAATATAAATTTTATTATATTTCTCATATTTTTTTTCCTTCAAAACTAATTCTTGGATCAACAAGTTTATATAAGAAATCACCCAAAACTAGTCCTATTAAGGTTAAAAAAGCAGTAATAAATGAAAGTCCCATTATCACGGGATAATCTCGTGATAAGATACTTTCATAATATAAAAGCCCTATTCCAGGTAGTGAAAATGTAGATTCAATAATCACACTGCCACCTATTAAAGCAGGAAGAGTTGAAGAGAGAAGCGTAACAATAGGAATTAAGGCATTTCTAAAAGCATGTTTGAATAAAACTTTATTTTCAGATAATCCTTTTGCTCTTGCTGTTAATATATACTCCTCTTTTAAAACCTCCAGAGTTGTATTTCTCACAAATCTAGATAAATAAGCAATCTCTCCATATACCATAACAATAATAGGTAGTGTAATATGCTTTATTATATCTATTATTTTTTCCCAAAAAGTTAAAGAAGAAAAATTATCAGAGGTTATTCCATAAATAGGGAATAAATTAAGTTTTACTCCAAAAAACATTATTAAAAGTAGAGCTACCCAAAATCCTGGGAGACTATATAATATAAATAAAATAATAGAGGAAATTTTATCAAACTTAGAATTATAGTATTTTGCTTGCATTAATCCTATAAATATGGAAATAGTATAGATTATTATCATAGAGATAATATTTAAGGTTAGTGTGACAGGGAGTCTTTCCTTTATTCTTTCTATAACAGGTCTTCCATCTTGAAAAGAATTGCCAAAATCTAAAGTAACAATTCTTTTTAACCAATTTATGTATTGAATATATATAGGCTTATCAAGGCCATATATTTTTCTAATCCTTTCTATATCTTCAATAGACATTTTACTAGATAGCATTCCACCTTGGTTTAAACTTACAGGATCCCCAGGGGATAAATGTATTATAAAAAATGTTATTAAACTTATCCCAATAAGAGTAGGGATAATAAGAAAAGTTCTTTTAAGAAAATAGTTTTTCATAGAGATTTTAGATCTTAGTTAATTTTTTAAATTTAAAATTGCCGAAAAGTTAACAAATTTAACGCGCCCGGAGGGACTCGAACCCCCAACCTTGTGATCCGTAGTCACATGCTCTATCCAGTTGAGCTACGGGCGCATTTATTTTTTTGCTAATTTTATATTGTTATGGAGCAGAGGGGAGTCGAACCCCCGACCTCTGCGCTGCCAGCGCAGCGCTCTACCAACTGAGCTACTGCCCCATTTTTATTTATTACATTTTGAAAAATAGTTTTTTAATCCTATAAAATACAATAAGATTTATATTTTTGTATAAATAAAAAAAAAATTATTATTTTCATTTAAAAGATTTTAATCTAATTTAAAATAAAGGGAGAAAATTATGGAAGAAAAAAAATATGAAGAGTATACACTTCCTTTAACAGAAAGATATGCTTCAAAAGAGATGAGTTATATATTCTCACCAAAATTTAAATTTTCAACTTGGAGAAAACTTTGGGTATATCTAGCTGAAGTGGAAAGATCTTTAGGTCTTGAGATTCCTCAAGAAGTTATTGACAAAATGAAGGATAAGATAGATGATATAGATTTTGAATATGCACAAGAGAGAGAAAGAGAATTTCGTCATGATGTAATGGCTCATGTTCATACATTTGGTCATCAGGTCCCAGAGGCAAAAGGGTATATCCATTTAGGAGCTACATCTGCTTTTGTAGGAGATAATACAGATTTGATTCAGATAAAAGAAGCTTTAAAAGTTATAAAGAAAAGATTAATTAATTTAATGAAGGTTTTAAGGGATTTTAGTTTAAAATATAAGGATTTACCAGTTTTAGGATATACCCATTTTCAGCCAGCACAACCAACTACTTTGGGTAAAAGAGCTTCTCTTTGGCTGCAGGATGTTATGCTTGTCTATGAAGAGCTTGAATTTAGATTAAAAACATTGAGATTTAGAGGTGCAAAAGGTACTACTGGGACTCAAGCTTCATATATGGCTTTATTTGGATATGATGAAGAAAAGGTTAAGAATTTGGATGAAGAGATAACTAAAAAGGCAGGTTTTGACAAGTATTATATGGTAACAGGCCAGACTTATCCTAGAATAGTAGATGCTCAAGTACTATCAACCCTTTCTCATATAGCAGATGTATTGTCTAAGATGGCAACAGATATAAGACTGCTTCAACATTCAAAACAAATAGAGGAGCCTTTTGGGAAAAAGCAAATAGGTTCTTCTGCAATGGCTTATAAAAGAAATCCAATGAGATGTGAAAGAATAGGTTCTTTAGCAAGATTTGTAATATCTCTTTCTTATTCTACCCATTTTACAGCAGCAACCCAATGGCTTGAAAGAACCCTAGATGATTCTGCAAATAAAAGACTTGCTATTCCTCAGACCTTTTTAGCAACAGATGCTATAATTAACATTGCAATAAATGTGATTTCTGGAATGGTTGTTTATCCCAAAGTTATAGAAAGAATTTTAAAAGAAGAACTACCATTTATGGCAACAGAAGAAATCATTATGGCTGCA
>JAMORN010000153.1 GCA_027063545.1 bacterium
AAAAAAATGGAAAATCAAGAGATGGAAAATAAAGATATCTGTGCAAAGAGTGTGGGAGAAATTTCACTATAGGAGCAGAAAGATTAAAAAAACCAGAATCTTTAAAAGAGCAAGCTTTAAAAATGATAGCTGAAGGCTCTTCGATTTCCGCAGTATCAAGAATATTAAATATTTCTCCTTGGATAATTTCCACTTGGATTCAAAGAGAAGGAAAACGTTTATTGAAAGAACATGAAAAAAAAGCAAAAACTTTTGCAAAAAAAGTTTGAAGGAAGAAGTAGAAGAAATAATATATGATTACAAAGTATATTGGGGAAATATAAATGAGAAAAAGTAAAAAAACGGTAAGTTTAAAGAGGTAAATAGAAATGAAGCTTTGCATTCTTGGTTAAGAGCAAAAAATGCGGGAGGTGTGATAAAATTTACATAGTTTTTGGGGCAATCCTAGTTTAAAACATGCTTAAACACTCGTTAGATATTAGTCTTTATTATGGAGGCAAATCTAATGAATTTATCAGATTTTGATAAGAATACCAAAAGAGTTTATAGAAAAAGAGCTAGAAGGAAGGTAAGAAAATGAAAGTGCTAGTTACAGGTGGAGCAGGCTTCATTGGAAGTCATTTTGCACGCCTTGCTTTAAAAAAGAGATATAAGGTAGTAGTTGTAGATAAACTAACTTATGCCGGAGACTTGGAAAGAATAAAGAATATTTTAGATGATATATCCTTTTATAAATGTGATATTTTAAATAAAGAATTTTTAGAGCATATTTTTGAGAAGGAAAAAGTAAACATAGTAGTTCACTTTGCTGCAGAGAGTCACGTGGATAGAAGTATTTTAGAACCCGGTTTATTTTTAAAAACAAACATCCTTGGCACCCATACTCTTTTAGAGGTAGTAAAAAATAAAGGTATAGATCTATTTATAAATATCTCAACTGACGAAATTTATGGAGATATAAAAAAAGGTGAAAATAGAGCTTTTAAAGAAACGGATCCTTTAAAGCCTAGTTCTCCTTATTCTTCTAGTAAGGCTTCTCAAGATTTACTTGCACAGAGCTACTATAGAACATATAACTTACCTATAATAACAATTAGACCATCAAATAACTATGGACCTTGGCAATATCCAGAAAAATTTATTCCAGTAGTAATTTTAAAGGCTATAAAAGGAGAAAAAATTCCTATATACGGAACTGGAGAAAATGAAAGAGAGTGGCTTTATGTAGAAGACTGTGCGCAAGGTGTTTTAGCTGCAATCGAAAAGGGAAAAATAGGCAAAGTTTATAACTTAGGAAGTGGAAAAACATATAAAAATATAGATGTTGCAAAATATATTTTATCTTATTTGGATAAAATATATCCAAGAAAAGACGGGAAAAGCTACCTTGAGCAAATAACATTTGTAAAAGATAGACCTGGACATGATTTTAAATATTTCTTAAATTCTTCTAAGGCTAAAAAGGAATTAAACTGGGAAGCTAAAACTTCTTTTGAAGAGGGTATTAAGAAGACTATTGATTGGTACTTAAACAATCTAAATTGGCTTGAAAATAAATTACATGAACTTCAAAAATTTTGGGAGGAGGTATATTAGAAGAATGAAATTTTTACATATAGCTATTTTAGACAAGTTTATACCTCCTTATATAGATTTTATAAAAAATAACTTTGGTATAGATGAACATAAATTTGTCATTATTGGAAAGAAAAAATATGAGTATGGTTTAACAGAAAATCATCCGGTAGAGTGGATAGACAAAAAGGTAAAAGTTTTTAATTTGATAAAATATATGTACACAGCAAACAAAATCATTCTTCATGGATTATGGAACGAATATATTATTAGATTATTGTGTATGCAACCTTGGCTATTAAAAAAATGTTATTGGGTGGCGTGGGGAGGAGACTTCTATTTTCCAGAGAAACACTCAAAATTTAAACATTTTGTTATAAGAAATATAAGGTATATTCTTACTTTTTTAAAAGAGGATTTTAAATATATAAAAAAACATTATAAAACTAGAGCTACCATGTATGAATGTCTATGTTATACAAGTAATATTGCAGATGATTGTTTAGAGTTTACAAATAAGAATAATAACAATGGAAATAAAAAAATTAAAGTTCTTATAGGGAATTCTGCAACAGAAACAAATAATCATTTTTACATTTTTGAGATATTAAAAAATATTAAAAATAAAGAAAAGTATATATTCTATGTTCCTTTATCTTATGGTAACAAAGATTATGCTAAGAAAGTAATAGAGAAAGGGAAACAAATATTAGGAAATTCTTTTGTACCTTTAGTTAAATATATAGAGTATAAAAATTACTTAAAATTTTTATCTAGTATAGATATAGCTATTTTTGCTCATAATAGACAACAAGCTATGGGAAATACTATAAAACTTCTTGCTATGGGTAAAAAGGTTTTTTTAAGAAAAAATACAAGTCAATGGAAATTATTCAAAGAACTTAATATTAAAGTTTACGATATAGAAAAATTAGATAAAACTTCTCTTATTCCTGAAGATATGTGTGAGAATATAAAAAAAGTAAAAGATTATTTTTCCTATAAAAACTTAAGAAAACAATGGGAGAAAATTTTTGAAATATAATTTTTCAAGGTTTTGAAATGCCGTATTATACCAAAGAGGAATTAAAAAAAATGGGGTTTAAATATTTAGGAAAAAATGTAAAAATAAGTACGAAAGCAAGTATATATTATCCAGAAACTGTAGAGATTGGTGATAATAGTCGAATTGATGATTTTTGTATTATTTCTGGTAAAGTAAAGATTGGGCGAAATGTACATATTGCACCTTTTTGTTTAGTTGCGGGTGGAGAGGAAGGAATTATTTTAGATGATTTCTCTGGTTTGGCATATGGTGTAAAAGTTTTTACTCGTTCAGATGATTATACCGGATTAACAATGACAAACCCTACAATACCTGAAAAATATAAAAAAGTAAAAAAAGCCCCAGTTTATATCGGTAAACACTGTATAGTTGGAACAAATTCAATTATTTTTCCTGGCGTCAAGCTAGCTGAGGAAACTGCCGTAGGAGCTATGACTTTAGTAACAAAATCAACAGAACCCTGGAGCGTTTACTTTGGTATTCCAGCCAAAAAAATAAAAAACAGAAAAAAAGATTTACTTAATCTGGAAAAAAAAATACCTAGAGGAAGAAGATAATGTATAAAATTCCTTTTAATAAACCTTGCTATACTGGTAATGAAGATAAATACGTACTACAGGCTATGAGAAGTTCTCATATATCAGGAAATGGTCCATTTGGACAAAAATGTGAAAAATGGTTTGAGGAAAAACTAGATTGTAAAAGAGCTTTACTTACACCTTCCTGTACACACGCTCTTGAAATGGCCGCTATGCTTATTAATATTGCACCTGGAGACGAAGTTATAATGCCCTCTTTTACTTTTGTATCCACAGCAAATGCTTTTGTGTTAAGAGGAGCAAAGGTAATATTTGTAGATATCAGACCAGATACTATGAACATAGATGAAAATTTGATAGAACAGGCAATTACGGAAAAAACTAAAGCGATTGTTGTTGTGCATTATGCAGGTGTTTCTTGTAATATGGATAAAATAATGGATATAGCAGAAAAATATAACTTATTTGTAATTGAAGATGCAGCTCAAGGAATGATGAGTTTTTATAAAGATAAACCTCTAGGAACAATTGGTCACCTTGGAACTTACAGTTTCCATGAAACAAAAAATTATACAAGTGCTGGAGAAGGAGGGCTTTTGATTATAAATGATGAAAAGTTTGTAGAAAGAGCAGAAATTATAAGAGAAAAAGGAACAAACAGAAGCCAGTTTTTTAAAGGTTTAGTAGATAAATATACATGGGTTGATATTGGAAGTAGTTACCTAATGAATGATGTAAGTGCAGCTTACTTGTGGGGTCAACTTGAAAAAGCAGAAGAAATTTTGGAATATAGACTCAACGCCTGGAATTTTTATTATGAAAACTTAAAAAAATTAGAAAATAATGGATATCTGGAGTTACCTGTAATTCCAAAAAACTGTAAGCACAATGCTCATATTTTTTATATTAAATTGAAAAATAAAAATATTAGGGACAAATTATTAAATTTTTTAAAGCAAAATGGAATCTTAGCCACATTTCATTATATTCCATTGCATATTTCCCCAGCTGGAAGGAAATATGGAGAATTTAGAGGTAAGGACGTATATACTACTAAGGAAAGTAGTAGATTAATAAGATTGCCTTTGTTTTATGGTATAAAAAAAGAAGAACAGTTATTTGTTGTTAGAAAAATAGAAGAATTCTTTAATATTTAATTTACTTTTTAAGAGGAGGTTTAATAAAAAATGGATGTTGCTCATAGAAGAGAAAATGCTATAAGAAGACTATTTGCTGAAGGTTTAAAATGTTGTCCAGATTTTCTTCAAAATTTTAACGGGAATGTTTTGGGTGTATATGGTGATCCAGCTGGACTGGCGAAAGCTGATATTTTAGATTGTAAAAATGAAAAGGATATAGAGAAATGTTTAAAACTTAAATATTTGGTTGGATATACCGTATTAGTTTTATTAAATGTTATTGAACATTGTCAAAAGGATTTATCTAAAATTTTAAAGAAAGAGTTAAAGAATTTAGAAGATGATTTACTCTTTAAACTAAGAATATTAGATAATATGAAATGTCCGCAGAATTGTGAAGATATTTTAAAAATTTTTGATGAACTAATAAATAACTATATATTAGATGAAAAAAATAATTTTATTTTGGAACAATGTTGCAATAAATAAAAATTAAATTTTAATTCTGGAGGTTAAAATGAATAAAAATTCAAGACTAATGTTGAGAAAATTATTAGGCCCAAAAAAAGAAGAAAACTTAATTCCAGTATTGGATCATCGTAAAACTCAGAGATTTTGTTTTGTGCAAAATAGGGATACTGGTACTGTTCATATAGCTTGTTGTGTAAAAGAGAATGATTCATTTGAATGTTATAAAGAAAATATTGTTAATCTTAACTGCAAAAGTATGATAAACAAGTTAAAGTTAGAATATTTCAATGTTAGTCCATATTTAAAAAAAGATATAAGTAAAAGGTGTTTTACATTAGATGAGATAAGAAAAATAGCTGCAATTTTAGCTAATCTAGGTATAAACATATGTGCCAAATGTATATCCATGTTTTATACAAATAACCTATGATGGCAAGAAACATTGGAAATTAAACAAAAAACTACATCTTCAATAAAATGGAGTGTATTATTAAGTATTTTTATTAGCTAGTTGTAAGGTTGTTTATACGAGGATATAATAAGTTACATATCATAAAAACATAATGAACATTTTTAGAAATAAACATAACTTCTTAATACAGAAATTACATTCAAAAGATTAAATATTAACCAGTACCTTGAGTTAATAAAAATATTTTTTATAGGGAGAATATGATATGAAACCAAGTAAATATCATAAAAATAAAAGTTTCCATAATTGGCTTGTATATAGAACCTTAGATAGGCATTTAATTAAATATTCAAAATATATTAAGGGAATCTTGGTAGATTTGGGATGTGGGGAAAAACCGTATAAAGAATTTTTTTTAAAATATTGCAATAAGTACATAGGGGTAGACTGGAGTAATTCTTTGCATAACGTTAAACCTGATGTTATTTCAGACTTAAATCAAAAAATAAATTTACCAAGTGAGTATGCAGATACGGCTGTGGCTATCTCTGTTATGGAGCATTTATATAATCCACAAAAATTTTTAAATGAAGTTTATAGAATATTGAAAAAAGATTCTTACTTTATTTTACAGATTCCCTGGCAGTGGTGGGTACATGAGGCTCCTTATGATTATTTTAGATATACTCCTTATGCTCTTAAATATTTATTAGAAAATGCTGGATTTGAAATTATAGAAATATCTCCACAAGGTGGATTATTTAGTACTTTAGCATTGAAATTAAATTATTTTACTCTTAGACTTATAAAAGGTCCAAAATTTTTAAAACTTTTGATAAAGCTATTTTTAATACCTATGTGGAACTTGTCTCAGTATCTAGCTATATTATTGGATAAGTTAGATAGACATTGGATGTTAGAGGCACCAGGTTATTTTGTTTTAGCCAGAAAGAAATGATAGAAATAAGGTATTCTTATTAAAATCTGATAAATATAGCTTTATTAGATTTGCCTTCATAATAAAGACTAATAGCTAACGAGTGTTTAAGCATGTTTTAAACTGGGATTGCCCCAAAAACTGTGTAAATTTTATCACACCTCCCGCATTTTTTGCTCTTAACCAAGAATGCAAAGCTTCATTTCTATTTACCTCTTTAAACTTACCGTTTTTAACTTTTTCTCGTTTATAT
>JAMORN010000154.1 GCA_027063545.1 bacterium
TATATTAATTTCATCTACTTTTTCATAAAAGTTATTATCTATTATATATTTTGCCAATGCTCTTATACCATTACCACACATCTCAGCAAAACTTCCATCACTATTCCAATAATCCATGAAATAAAATCCACTTTCTCCTCTAACTAATCCAATTAGTCCATCGCATCCAATTCCAAAGTGTCTATCACATATTTTTTTTGCGAGTTCACTCATTTTTTCTCTGGGGATAATTCCAGAGAGATTATCAAATATAACAAAATCATTACCTAAACCATGAATTTTTTGAAATTCTATTTTTATCTTTGCCATATTTATCTTCTCCTTTTTATATAGTGTATTATATCATATATATTATTTATAATAGTAATATCATTTGTTTTCCCATTTAAAGAAGAATTATCATATTCCCATTTTAACCAAAAACATTTCCATCCTAAATTACAAGCAGGATATAAATTTATAAGTCTATCATCTATAAAAATTATATCATTTTCATTAGGGTATATCTTTTTTATATATTGATTAACCTTTTTATAGCTTTCTTTATTTGGTTTTCCAGAAAAACTAAAAAATTCGATATCAAAGATTTCATTAAAAAATTCATGTATTCCCAGCATTTTTAAACCTTTTTTAATATATCTTTTTAACCCATTACTAAATATAAATTTATCACCTTCTATATGATTTAATAGATTTATCAGATCAGAATCTTTTTTTAATGTTAGATCTATATCTAGAATAAAATCGAAGTACTCTTTAGGATTAATATTATGATGTAGTTTTAGCCCTTCTATAGTGGTACCATATTTATTATAATAATCTTTTCTTATATTATGAGCTTTTTCGATAGAAACATTTAGTTTTATTTTTATAAATTCAGCTATTTTATCATCAATTTTTTCAATTATACCTAAGTCAGCGGGATATAAAACATTATCGTAATCAAAAATAAAAATCATAAATTATTATATATCTTCCTCAATCCCATCAATTAATTCAGTTAACATCTTTATTTCTTCAATGTATTGAGAAGTATAATCTTCTTTAGAATCAAAATATTCCAATAATTCCTCTGTAATTTCATCATTTAAATCAAAAGTGGATTTTTTTACTTTATCGCCAACTTCAAATCCCCATCTTTCTAATAATTCTGGAGTAACCTCTAAGGCATCTTCTAGAGATAAAAATTTCATTGGTCCCCAAAATGCCCACCATGATTTAATTCTATTTGAGGTAGCTTTATTAAAACAAGATTCTATTCTTCCATACATATCTTTAATCTTTACAACAGTCATCATTCCTGTTATTAAGATTTTATCTTTATATTCTTCATTTATTCCTTTATATTTTGTAAGAAAGAAGATATACTTTTTTTGTCTTTTAACAAATAAATCCCTTTCTTTTAGATTTAAACAATCATAATATCCAAAAGTAGAAGTCTCTATATTAGGATCTTTTAATTTAAAATCTTTTCTTTGTTCTCCAAAAATATCCCTAATAGGAAGTTCTGCTGATAAACTGGTATTATAAGTGAGTATAAATCCTTCTTTGCTTGTTGTAGTGTAATCATCCCATAAGAAAAGGTTGATATCATTATTTAGCATGTTAAATCTCCTATTTAAAATTTAAGTTTTAATAAAAGTAGAAAAAAATTTATTTTATATATAGAAATTTATGTTAAACTAAAAATAGAAAAAATAGATATATAAAATCAAGAGAAAAAATAGGAGAAGATATAGATGTATGATTTTCATATAATAAAAGGCGGTGTTACTGCACCTTTAGGATTTGATGCTGCAGGAATTAGAGTTCCTATAAGGGAGGATAATAAGAGAAAGCCTGATCTTGCTGCTATTTATTGTAGAGAAAGAGCAATTGTTGCAGGAGCTTTTACAACTAATGTGGTAAAAGCAGCCCCTGTTTTATGGGATATGGAAATAGTAAAAAAAGGATATGCAAGAATAATAGTTGCAAATTCTGGTATTGCTAATGCAGCTACAGGGAAAGAAGGTTATAATGATATGATAAAGATTATAAAAAGTATTTCTGAGGTATGGGATATACCAGAAGAAGAGATTTTAGTTGCTTCTACAGGAGTAATTGGAGAGAGATTACCTGTTGATAGAATAATTAAGAAACTTCCAGCTTTAAAGAAGAAATTAGGAAGAGATATAAAAGAAACATATGCTAAAGCTATAATGACTACAGATACTTTTCCCAAGACAGCTGCTGTATCTTTGGATATAGATGAGCATATAGTAACAATAGGAGGTGTAGCTAAAGGAGCTGGGATGATACATCCTAATCTTGCAACTATGTTAGCCTTTTTTACTACAGATGTAAATATAACAAAAGAGATGCTTGATATTGCAATAAAAAGAGTCGTAGAGCATTCTTTTAATTCAATAACTGTAGATGGTGACACATCAACAAATGATACAGTTCTTATTATGTCTAGTAATATGGCGGGAAACAGAATAATAGATAAGGAAGATGAGAGATTTGAGAAATTTTATAAGGCTTTAGAATTTGTAGCTCAAGATTTAGCAAAAAAGATAGTAAAAGATGGAGAAGGTGCAACAAAGTTAATTACTATTATAGTTGAAGGGTTAAAAAGCTATGAAGATGCGAAAAAAATAGCTGTTAGTATTGCTAAGTCAAATTTAGTAAAAACTGCCTTTTTTGGTAATGATCCTAATTGGGGGAGAATTTTAGCAGCAGCTGGAAGTGCTGGAGTAGATTTTGATCCTAATAAGATAGAGATATTACTAAATGATATTCCAATTGTACAGGATGGTATAACTTCAGAGTATTTTGAAGAGTCAATAGTAAAGAATGAAATGAAAAAGAAAGAGGTTACTTTGGTAGTAAACTTTCACAATGGGCCTGTAAGTAGTACTGTTTGGACATGCGATATGACTTATGATTACATAAAGATTAACGCATCATATAGAACTTAAATTTTTTTCTTTGTTTTTCTTCTTTAAGCTTCCTTTTTTATTCCTTTTTGGCATATTTATTGCATTCCCATTTTTAATGTAAATACTGAAAAAATTTTTGAGAAAGGAGATGTAAAATTATGGATGAAAGGAAATTAATAATTATTATAATGATCGTATTTATGATTTCTCAGTTTATTATATTTGGAACCTTATTTTTTGCAGGATTATTTAGATTTGAAGTTTCAACGCCGGAAAGTAGTAAGATTTTTGATGTACACACTGTATTAGAAAATAAACGAGAAGTACGATTGGATTCAATATTAGCCAAAAATTATTATATGTATGAAGCATTAAAGAGACAACAAAAGTTATTAGAAGCTAAACAGGAAAGTTTAATTGTATATGAGAATAGAATAAAGATGTTAGAAAAGGAGATTCAAAAAAGAAAAGCTGAGATTGAGAAGACAAAAAAAGAAATAGAGAATTTGGTTCTTGAGAATAAAAAATTAGAAGCCAAAAAAGAGACTATTCTAGATAAAAAGTATAAAAGATTGGCTAAAATATACGCTAATATAGAACCCCAGCAAGCAGCTAGATATTTGGAAGCTATGGATAGTAAAACAGCAATAGAAATTTTAATAAGGATGAATCCAGAGAATGCAGGCGCTATAATGAAGTACTTAAAGGATACAAAAAAGGGTATAGAAATTACTAAAGCTGCCTTAAAAGGGTTAATAAAAAAGAATTAATATAAAAGGAGAAAGCCATGCTAAACTCTACTAATATCACCTCTTTAAATAAAATAGAGAAAATTCAGATGAACGATTTGAATTTTAATAAGAATAATGATTTAAAAGAAGAAAATTTTTCCTCTTTTGAAAGTTTATTAGATTTACTGTTGTCTAAAACTTTTAACAGTACAATACAGACCCAATCTATAGATAATTCTGCAAATACATTAAATAACTCTATAAAAAATAGTTTTTTAGATAGATTAAAATACGATAATAGCCGTGTAATGAAAAATATAGATCAAAGAGAATATGTAAAAATAGAAAAGAAGTCTTTAGATAAAGAAAGTAAAGCTATTAATAGGAAAGATAATAAAATAGAAAATAAAATAGAAGAAATAAAAGACTCAGAAGATTTGAAAAAAACAAAAAGAAAGATTCCAAAAAGAAATTATAAAGTCTACACCCAAGAATTATTTTATTTAAATATTAGCCTTATCCAAACAATAGTAACAGATTTGAATAATAAATTAGATGTAAATGAATTAAGTAAGTCTAAATTTTCAGATCCTATTATAGAAAATAGCGAGACTTTAAATAACTTTATAAATAAACTTTCAAATATTTTAAATAATTTTTTTAAGTTAGAAGATTATACAAATAAAGATGTTCCAAAAGAAAATATATTATCAGTATTAAAAACAATAAAACAAGAACTTCTTTTATTAAAAGAGAATGAAATATTTAAAAATTTAGTTCAATCAAATGAATTCCAACATAAATTAGATTATAATCTTAAACTTCTTGATAGTCTTATAAATTTTTTTGCTTCTAAGGATAATAATGAATTAGAAAATAATGAGGATTTGCATTTTAATAAATTAGTAGAACTACTAAATAAAGATTTAAAAGATATTAATAAAAATTTTACGTCTACTAATAAATTAAATAATGAAAACCAGACTTCTGAAAAACAATATATTTCTCAAAAGATCTTCGTAGAATTAAAAAAATTAAGTGTAGAATTTAAAGAAATAGAAATAAAGTTAAATAATGAGCCTAAAATAAGTAAAGATGCTTTATCTTCTTTAAAGAATATGTTGTCCCAATTGGAAAATAATGTTTATTTGAAAGAAAATAAGGTATCATTAAATAATGATTTTAACCAAAATTCTATCCAAATTGATCAGTCTTTAGGTTTTAATATTAAAGAAGGTAAAAAAACATCTAATATAATAAATACTTTTTTTAATAAAGATGGTAAAGGAAAAATTTTCCCTACAATAAAAGAGGATAATAATCAATCAATAGTTTCTAATCATCAAAATGGAAAAAATTTTTCTGAAATAGCCAATTCTGGGAAAATTTTAAACATAGAAGAGGTAAAAGAACCAGAAAATCTAATTAAAACAGAAAAAAGTACTAAAAATTATGGTAAAAATATAATAGAACAAATAAAATCAGAATTTAAGAAATATACCAATATTCATAAAGTTAAACATATAACAGTTAAATTAGAACCTAAAACTCTAGGAAAGTTAGATATTGAGTTAGTTTTCAAAGACAAAGATTTAAAAATGCATATTAAAGTTTTAAATCCTGAAACTCATGCTATATTAAAGGAAAATATTCATCATTTAAAGGAGACTTTGAATAATATTGGCATAAATATTGTAAATATAGATTTAGAGATGAAAGAGAATAATGAAGAGAACTTCAAAGAAGCTTTAAATAAAGAGTTTGGTTCTTTTAAAGACAATAGCAAAGAAAAAGAAAATTTAGATTATAAAGAAGATAGTAATGGAAATAAAAGATTTTTAAAGAGAAAATATGGTAACTCAAGATATGAGATAATAATATAAAAAGGAGTATAAAAATGGAAGTAAAACCATTAAACGTAGAAGAGTTAATGCAAAGCTTTCAAAATAAAGATAATAATAAAACAGAAAGAAATGTTTCCAAAGATCCTCTTAAGTGGGATAAGACGGAGTTTTTAAAACTTTTAATTATGCAATTAAAATATCAAAATCCTATGAATCCTGTTGATAATGAAGGCTTTGTTGAGCAATTATCTCAACTTACAGCATTGGAAACTTCACAAAATACATATAATTTATTAAAAGAAATGAAAGATAGTTTTGATAATATAGAAAGTACTTTTAAAAATTCTGCCGAGAGCTTAAAACAGGCTTCTGTATTAAACATTATAGGAAAAAAAGCAGTTGTTTTAGGGGATAGATTTAGTGTTGAAGATACAGAAAATCCTGTAGAAATCAATTTTAAATTTAGTGAACCTAATGAATTGCCTGATAGATTTAGAATGGAAATATATGATAATGCAGGTAACCTAATTAATTACTATACGATTTTGAGTTCTACATTAAAAGATGGAGAAGGTAGTTTTAATTGGGATTTAAGAGATAATAATGGAATATTAGTACCTAAAGGCGAATATAAGGTTATTTTTAAAGATTTTGATGGTAATATAATAAACGATGGCGGAATATTGACTGAAGGTAGTGTAGATGGGGTAAAATTTTTGAAAGAAGGTCAAGTATCATTAATTATAAATGGAAATGTATATAATTTTGAAGACATTGAAGAAATAAAATAAAAAAATTTAAAATAAAAAAAGGAGGCCCAAGATGCTTCGCTCAATGTATGCAAGTGTATCAGGTTTAAGAAATCACCAAGTAAGATTAGATAT
>JAMORN010000155.1 GCA_027063545.1 bacterium
TGTATAAAATCTTCTCTAAATCATCTTCAATATCCCATTCATTCAAAATAGTTAACAATCTAAAGTATGCAGATAATACACCTGTAACTAAAGCAGATGCAATTCCATGTCCTGTAACATCAGCTATCATAAGAGCAACCTTATTGTTAGAATATCTGATTACATCAAACCAATCTCCGCCTAAATATATAGCAGATTGATAAAATGCTTCTATTTCAATAATATCTCTTAAATGTTTGTAATCTTTTCCAACCATTGTTTCCTGAAGCTCTCCTGCCATACTCATATCTTTTTCTATAATCTCTTTTTCTTCCTTTTCTTCTGAAAGACTTATATTCTCCCATAGCAACGATGCGATTTTTAATATAGAATAAATCACTATAGATAGTTGTTTATCATATTTATCTCCATAATTTACAACAAATAAAGCTGTCAGCTTTTTTTCTATATATATAGGATATACAAAAGTGGGCTCTTCTACATACTTAAATTGATAAAAACTATCATGTTGATGATGAAAATTTTCTATAATTGAATAAAGTTCTTTTTTATATGTATCTAAAATAGATGGTGTTACTTCAATAATATTAACCTCTTCATCATACTCAAATCTCGTTGTAAACCCATCACTTTCCACTCTCAAATAAATTGGCTTTACTCCATGTTTAATTACAATATATTTTAATATCTCTTTTAACAATCTTTTGTAATTTTTTATTCTGGAAATCTCATAAAAAAAACCAAAAAATTCAAAATAAAGAGTTGAAATTCTAGAAAGTTTTGTTTCTAAATTTTTATATTCTTTCTTTAAAGATGAGATTGCTTTATCTTTTAAATTTAACTCCTTCTGTAATTCTTGAATTATTCTTAAAACATCATTAATTACTGATATTTTCTTTAACGCTGGCTCAATTGTAAATTCTCTATTTTTTAGCTTTCTTCCCAATACCTCAAATCCTAAAAATAAGTCTTTTAGATCAACATCTATATATAAATAATGTAAAATCATACCTATTATCCATAAAGTAAAAAACCAACTTAAGAAAAATACAAATAAAATAGATAATTTTATTGAAAAGTAGGATTTTATAATAAAATCACCTAACTTTGTTTTTACAAGAGATTCCTTTTTTATTATAGGAAATAAATATCCTCCTGATTGACTACTATAAAACCAGTCTTCATTAGGGAATTGTATTTCATTATAATAAGATATAAAAAATGAAGGATATTTAAATATTTCAGTAAATAACTCTTTTATACCTATAAATCCGATAAAAAACTGTCTCTTCCTTAAGTTATAAACATAAACATAGTATAAATTATCCTCTATATTAATTAAAGTCGAGTAGTATTCTTTCTTAAAACATATTTTTTTTATTATACTTTTTATATTTTTCTTTTTTTCTCCAACAAAAAAATTCCCTTTAATAATATTATCTTTTCTTAAATCGTAGATAATATACCAACCATTCTCTAATTCTTTATAATCCTTTGAATATATCCGATTAGAAATAATATAAATATAATCTAAAAGCATTAATTTATCTTTTAAAATCTCTTTTTTATAATTAAAGTTTTTACTATAGTATAGTAAATAATAACCAAAAAATATTATTGTTATAACTAATGCAAATATAAAACTATATATAGCAGTAAATATTACATTCTTTTTTGTTAGTTTATCCATAATTATTCCTTAGTAAATATATGAAATACTTTATCTTTGCTTCTTTTCATTTTTACATTATACAAAATAGCTATAATTTCAGTCTTTTTACCTTTTTCTATATTAACTACAAATTTATGTACATAATTATAAACCATATAAAATCCTATACCAGCCCCTCCTTCATCAAATGATACAGAATGGGTAGTTTCTGAGAAAAAGTTTTTTAAATACTCAAAAATCTGCTCTTTTGTTAAACTACCAAAATAGTCTACAACACTTACAATGAACTTACCATCATCATCTTTTATATAGTATAAATCTGCATACTCATTTTCTTCTAAAATAACTCTAACCTTTCTATCATAATGGACATATTTCTTTTTCCCATTTTCATCAACAGGAGCATCATATATCGCATTCATAATAAGCTCATCTAAAATTATCTCTATATCTTTTAGAAGTTTTCTTCTTATACCATTTTCCTTAGCATAATTAATAACCTCTTCTATATATTTAGACTTCTCTGCAGAATCCCTTATTACTATATTTTTAGGTGTTAATTCGGGATTATCTAAATATTTATCTATTCCAAAAATATCATCAGTTAATAACTTATAAAAAACTACTTTAATATTTTTTAACTCTTCTTTCAACATATTTAAATCTTCATTATTAGTTAATTTTTCAACAGAAAAGGCAACTATATTATCTGGATAAAAAATATCCACCCAATGCTCTGTTACTACATCAACAATAGACTCTTCTGTAAATACAACTAATTTTTTATCCTTACCATATTTATTCCTTATACTCTTTACTAACTCTAAGCTCTTATCCAAATCTTTATAACCACATACAACAAGATCATTTTCTTCTATTAGATTTGAATATTCAGATCTTATAGATGTTGATTTTAAATTGTATATTGTGAGTTGATAATTTTCTTTTTTTAAATAATCAAATAAAACATTAAATAACTCTTTTTCATATTCGATCAAAAATAATATTTTATTTTTTCCCTTCTGAGTCTTTTGTAAATCTTCACACTTTCTAGATTCTAAAAAAGCAAAATACTCATCCTCCAACTCATCAAAATCCAATATACCCCCACAGCTCTTACATCTATATTCTTGAGATAATGGATTATTAACATCTATGTTATCAATTTCAAATAAAACACGCTCCTCTTTATCACAATTTTCACAATAAAATGGAGCATAAAATGACTTTATACACGCATTTTCTGGTAAAAAATTAGATATCATATTTACTTGATTAATTATTAATTCTGGAACATTTTTTAATACAACTTTTATATTATCTGGTATTTTAGAAAAGGTTAAAATCCATAATCTAACCCCATAACTATTAATCATTTCTACTTCTTGAAGATCTATTTCTATCTCATCTATACCATTTAAATTCTCAAAGATATGCTCTATTTTTGCATCTTCATCTATTTTTCCTGAAAATTTTAAAAACATTTTTCCCTTTTCTCTTTTTTCTATTACATTGAAATTCCCCATCTTTCTTCTCCTATAAAGTAAATTCCTTTATAGTTTTTTTCTCATATATCCAATTATACATAAAAAAATTAAATAAAACCTTTTTTACATATTCTCTTGTTTCTCTAAATTCTAAAGATTCAATAATTATGTCTATATCCTTTAATCCTTTTAAATAAGTAGTCCTCCATCTATTTACCCGTATCCTTCCTGCGTTATAGGAAGCCACACTATATATTAAATTACCACTAAAATATCTTGCAAGATCCTTTATTAAAATAAATCCCAATTTAATATTAAACTCTCTATTATATAATGAATCCAAACTAAACTTATAACCTTTAGCCTTACAAAGATCTCTTGCCACGTATGGCATTATTTGCATAAATCCAACTGCACCCACTGGCGATACTATTTTTTCACTAAACTGAGACTCCTGTTTAGCTATACTATAAATTAAATATAAAAACTCCTTATTGTCAATAAATTTCACATCAAATGTTGGGAAATTTAGTTTTAATTCTTCCATTGATAATCTATTTATATTTAAATGATAATAATAATCTTTTACAAACTTATATGAATATTCTCGATTATTTTTATAAATGAAATTATAAGCTATAAAAAACCTCATATCTTTTTTGTAATACGGCTTTAAATACAATAAAAACGGATAAATTTTTAAATTTAATATTAACTTAATATCTCTTATAAATCTTATTGAATCCACATATAAATTACTAAAATCCATATTTGGAAGATCATCTATCTTCAATTTTATTTTATTTTTCATTAATGTCCTTATATAATAAAAATCTAATATCCCATTTTTTTTTATTTTATCATAATAATAATTAGCTAAAGAATCTTTTTTTTCCAATTCATAAGTCTTTGCTAAAAAGAAAAACTTTCTATTGTTATCTTTTAGCCTCATTAAACAATTTTTTGCTTTTTCATAAGATCTTAATCTTAAGTTTATAATAGCTATTCTAAAAGTTGCTTCATTTTTATAATAAGAATTTAATTTTAATTTAGATAGTTTTCTGTAATAATATAAAGCAGAATCTAATGATAGTTTTTTTTCATATTCCCAACCTAAATACCATGCGCTCTTTTGACCATATATAGTTTTTAGGTATTTATTAACCAATAAATTATAATACTTATGAGCCTTTTGATAATCTTTCTTTCTATAAAACCTAGCTAATTTATAATATAAATATGCTCTTTTTTTAGGGTATAAATTGATTAATTTATTTATAAGTTTTATATATTCTTTTTTGTTATTATATAAATAATCAACTAGCTGTAAATAAAATCTATCGTATCCTTTTATTTTATATTTTTTTATCAAAGCTCTTCCAGACTTAAAATACCCATAGTTAAATAATTCTATAATTATTCTTTTTTTCTGCTTATATGTAATATTAATATTTGCTATTAAATCAATATTATATGCCAATTTCTTTATATATACTGCTTTATATTCTTTTCTTCTTTCCCGAAAAACTCCCTTTTTAATCAAAAACTCTAAATCTTCATATCTTTTATGTTGTATTGCATAATCTAAAATAAAAAAGGTTTCATCTTTTGAAAGGAAATATCTATTTATCTTATATAATTCAAATAAGTTTTTATATCTAACAAATATTCTACTACTTCGAGAAAAATAAAATAAATATAAAAGTTTTCTAAAATCATTAATAACAAAAGAAGATGAATCAATAATATTCATAGATAAATTTTCATTTATAAGCACACCACTTTGAGTATTTAAAGATAAAAGAATTATCTTAAAAATTAATTTATCTCTGTATAAATTTTTTACATTATTTTGTCTATATAAAGAATCTAAAACACTTATAACTTCGTTATCATTATATTTAAAAAAATAGTACGAATAGCTACTACTTAATAATAAAAAAATAAGTATAAGAACATAAAAATTTATTTTATTCCTTATCATATCGCATAAAAATAGCCATTATAGCTATTCCAAGAAGAAAGAATATTAAAGAAATAATAAATAGATTACTACTTAAAGATGGAATATATATACTATTAGTGTAAACTTTATAATTAGGAATATGTACAATCTTATCGCCTATCTTTTGATATAAATCTATTAACTTATAATATTTAAAAGGATATATGGCATAAAGTCCTCCAATTACCAATCCTAAAAGAAAACTCAAAGTTTTATCATAATAATTATTTAATAAAAACTTTAGTAATCTAACAAATACTAGCATTCCAACAATGATTCCTAACATAACAGAAAAAATTATTAATATATCATTTAAATAAAACTTAGATATTCTAGAAATAGCATTTATTACAACAAAATATTTCCCTGAAATTAAAAAAATAAAAGAGCCACTAATTCCTGGAAGTATCATTGCTGAAATTGCCAACATAGATACAAAAAATATGGAAATTAAATCTTGAATTTCATATTCCACCATATTTACTAAATCTTTAGCATAGTATAAATTCATATAATATTCACTCTTTTTTATGACTTTTACTGCTGGGTCAAATCTGTAGGTAATATAGAAGGTAATAAAGACCCCTAAAAAAAGAAATAAAGCTTCAGAATATGAAAATTTTCTTATTCTCTTTAATACAACGGGAATAGAGCCTAAAATTAATCCAAAAAATAAACTATATACATACTCATAATAATGTTCTATTGAATAAGAAATAAGTTTACTTGTTAATATAATTGAAATAACTGCTCCTAAGAAGATATTCATCAAAAATATAAAATCTCTTTTTTTTAGTTCTTTATATATTAATTCAAAATTAAAAATATTCTTTATTACTATCAGTAAAAACTCTTTATCATACTTATTTAAGGCCTCTATAAGTTTATCATATATACCTAAAATTAAAGCAAATGTTCCTCCAGAAACTCCGGGGATTACATTTGCTATTCCAATTATCATACCAAAAATAAACTCTTTTATAAACATAACAATCTCCTAGTTTATATCCAAAAATTATTTTTTATAAAATGTCTATGAAAAAATATATTTTTTTATCTAAACATAAAATGTTAAGTAAAAAAATATAAATAACAGGGAAATTACATGATTTATAATGTAGAAAATATAGATAAAAAAAGCTTTGAGGAGATTATTGATAAAATAAAAAAAAATAAAATATTCTTATCTCCTACAGATACTATATGGGGGTTACAT
>JAMORN010000156.1 GCA_027063545.1 bacterium
CTTAACTATTTTCCAACTTTTGACTATTAGTCATTTTTTCCCTTATGGTCATTTTTTGACCTTTAGTCAATATTCTAATATAGAAAAAAAATATTTTTTTGTCAAATTTTTTTAAAATTTTTTTTTTAAATCTTTGAGATGCTATATCATCAAAGAGTTTTTGAGTTTCTTTATAAAAATATTTTTTATACTCTTCTATACTCTTATCCTTTAATTTTTCAACTATCTTTCTATTCCTAGATGCTTCTATATATCTTTTTTTCAATTCATCTAACTTTGATAAAATTACTTGAATTTTTTTTATTTCACTATACTCTCTTTTTTGATTTTCATACAAAAAACTATTACTATATCTCCATCTTGCTAGATCTATTTTTCCTATTCTGTTTTTACTTTCATTTTTTAAAACTTGTATTTCTTTTTCTTTAATTTCTTTTAATATTTCCTTTTGTTTTTCTAAAATATTTTGTTGATTTATAAAATCACGATGTGCTAACTTTTCCTTTAACTCTCTATATTTTAAAAATTTCTCTAATCTAAAATTATATCTTCTCATAAGTTATAATAATGATATTTAAAAAATTACAAATTTATCTTTTCTGCTATGCTATATAATATCTTAAGAGTTTCTTCAAAAGAAAAATGTTCATCAACTCTTTGTTTTAAAAAATTGTTTATATCTTCATTCAAATTAATAGCAAGATCTATCTTAGGATTTGTTCCTTTCTGATAAGCACCTAAATTTATTAAATCTTCATTATCCCTATATATTGACATTAAAGTCTTAATTTTACCAGCTGCTTCTAAATGTTTATTATCTACTATTTCACTCATAAGCCTTGAAATACTTGAGAGTACATCAATAGCAGGAAAATGATTTCTATTGGCTAAAGCCCTAGATAATACAATATGCCCATCAAGTATTCCCCTTGCAGTATCTGAAATAGGCTCGTCTAAATCATCCCCTTCAACTAATACTGTATATATACCTGTTATTGTCCCTTTAGAAGAATTCCCAGCCCTTTCCAATAATTTAGGCATTAATGCAAAAACACTAGGAGGATATCCCCTTGTAGTTGGAGGTTCTCCAATAGCTAAACCTATCTCTCTCTGAGCCAAAGCAAATCTTGTTAAAGAATCCATCATTAAAAGTACATTCTTCCCTTTATCTCTAAAATATTCTGCTATTCTCGTTGCTACAAAAGCAGCTTTTACCCTCTCTATCGCTGGCTTATCTGACGTTGCAACTATTACTACTGATTTCTTTAACCCTTCATCTTTCAAATCTCTTTCTAAAAATTCCCTAACTTCCCTACCTCTTTCTCCTATCAAAGCAATAACATTTATATCTGCAGAAGAATATCTAGCTATCATACCAAGCAGTGTAGACTTCCCTACACCACTTCCTGCAAATATTCCTATTCTTTGTCCCTTACCTATAGTTAATAGCCCATCTATAGATTTTATTCCTGTTTCAATTGGTTGAACTATCTTTTCTCTTTCTAAAGGATTAGGAGCATCATTAGATATTGAAACATATTCATATTTATTAACTTCTCCCTTATTGTCTATTAATTCACCTACACCATTTAATATTCTCCCTAACAATTCCTCAGATACTTTTATCCCTAGTATAGACCCTGTTGCTTCAACTATAAAACCTGATTTTATTCCTTCCATATGGGATAAAGGCATAATGTATGTAATATTATTATTAAAACCAACTATCTCACCTTTAGAGATTACATTCCCTTTCTTATCTTTTATAAAAACTAACTCTCCTATAGAAGAAACAGGCCCTTCTGATTCAACTGTTAATCCTACAACCCTTTTTATTGTTCCTATGAGTCTATAAGAAATCTCATTGGATATTAGATTCTTATATTTTTCAAGAAACATTATTTTCCCATAATTCTAAAATTTTTTCCCTTAACTTTTTTATCCTTTCCTCAACCCTAGCGTCGACAATTCCCTTTTCAGATTTTACAATAACACTACCCTTTGAAAAATCCTCTCTAGGTATATACTCTATCAATTCCTTTTTAGCTTCTATTGGTTGCCACAAATATTCTTTTGATTTTAAAATCAACAAATCATTAGGATTTAAATAAATTTGAAGTTTTGAAGAAAAATCAATATACTCTACCAAATCTTTTAATACCTTTATAATATATTCTTTATCTTCTTCAATCTTTTTATATATAATTTTCTCAACAAATATATTTAAAATCTCTATAAAGTCTCTTTCTATTAAACTCAACATCTCCTTTTTTGAATTCTCTATATTCTTTACAAGATCCTCTATAAGAGAAGAATATTGCTTTAATTCATTATCTAAAATCTGTTTATATTTTTCCTCTAAATCCTTCTCTGCTTTTTTATATCCCTCATCAAAAGCCTTACTTTTTTCTTCTATTATTTTTTTTTCATATTCTTTTTTTATATCCTCTATTATTCTATCTTTTTGTTTTAACTTTAGCTCCAAGTCCTTTAATTTAGCTTCATATTCGTCTACTATTTTATTTGTCTCTTCTTCTATATGTTCCTTTTCTAAGTCTGGTAAAATAAGATCATTAATCTCAAAACTCTTATTCTTTTTATCTAAAAGATTTTTTATTTTATTACGATTTATATCCATATATAATCCTCTTTATATCTACATAATTAATTCGTTCTCCCCACCTCTACCTGCAATAACAATTTCACCTTCTTCTTCCAGACGTCTTACCACTTCTACAATCTTCTGTTGCGCAGCTTCAACATCCTTTACCCTAACAGGTCCCATATACTCCATCTCTTCTTTAATCATCTCAGCTGCTCTTGAAGACATATTCTTGAAGAATTTCTCTTTTAACTCATCACTAGCACCCTTTAAAGCTAATGTTAAATCTTTTGTATCTATCTCTTTTAAAATTCTTTGGATACCTCTATCATCTATTAATAAAATATCTTCGAATACAAACATTAAATTCTTTATAGCTGTAGCAAGCTCTGGATTATCTTTCTCTAATGTCCCTAAAATATTCTTCTCAGTAGCCATATCAACCATATTCATAATCTCAGCTATTGATTTTATTCCTCCAACTTCTGTTGTTGTACCTCCAGCAAGTCCCCTTATTTGATGTGCTAATATTTCATCTAACCTTTTTAATATATCTGGAGAAATACTTTTCATTGTTGCAATTCTTACAGCTACATCAACCTGCATCTCTGGGGGTAAAGCGGATAAAATTTGCGCTGCTTTTTGAGTATCTAAATATGCCAAAAGTAATGCTATTGTTTGAGGGTGCTCATTTTGAAGTAAATTTACAAGTTGGGCTGTATCTACTTCATTTAATAAATCAAAACCTGTCTTTTGAATAGAACTTTTAATCTTTTCTATTAACTCTTTTGCTTTATCTGGACCTAAAGCGTCCATAAGTACTTTTTCGGCAAAAGATAATCCTCCCTGAGCCACAAATCTTTGTGCCATTAATATTTCATTAAACTCTTCCAGTACCATATCCTTAACTATAGGATCTACATTCTGAAGTTTTGCAACTTCTGTTGATAAAACTTCTATTTCTTCTTCTGTAAGTTTTGCAAAAATCTTTGCTGAAGACTTAGCCCCTAAAGAAATTAATACTATTGCTGCCTTTTGAACACCTGTTAAAGAATTATATATTTCTTTTGCTTTATTTAAAGCTTCGGAATCTTTATATCTAGACTTAAAAAAAGTCTTTTTTTCCTTTGCCATTATTTTTTATCCCCACCTTTTGATTTAGATTGCATAAGCACCCTTATAGCAGAAACAATTACATCAATATTCTCCTCCATTTGATCTTCTATATCCGCAACCATACTCTCAAAAAATTCCTCTTCCTCTTCTTCTTCTTTAGCTACAGCAGCTGAAGGACCAGATACAGGTATATATTCCGGTTTTTTGGCAGTAAAAACATTCATTAAAGAAGATACCATACTCTTTAATAATAAAATTATAAATATTACTACAAAAAATAAAAGTCCCCATTTTATTTGTTTCATCAACAATTCTTTCTTTTTTTCTTTTTCCATAGCCATAAGCTCTTGATTTATATAAGATCTATCAAATTGAACATTTGTAACAACAACCTCATCCCCCCTATCAGCATTAAATCCAACAGCTTTCTTTACTAACTCTTCTATTTTAGCTAATTCATCTTCACTTCTAGGTACATATACAATAGAATCTCCCTGTTTTTTATATATTCCATCTATAGCAACAGACACTGTTAATCTTTTTATATTCCCTACCTCGCCAATTATATGAGATATTGTCTTATCAATTTCATAATTTACAATCTGATCTTCCTTTTGAGTATTATTCTGATCCTGAGCCGATTGACTAGAATATTTTTTTACCTCTTTACTTCTAACTACACCACCTTCTGGGTTATACTGCTCAACTGTTTTTTCAATTCTTTCAAAATTTAAATCTGCAGATACTCTTACAACAGATTTTCCCGGCCCCAATATATTATCTAACAATGATTGAATTTTATTTTGTAAAGCCTTTTCAACATTATTTTTTAACTCCTGTTGAAAAGCTGTTAGATGAGCTATTTCTTCTTGTTGATAAGGCGAAGTTAAAAGATTACCATACTGATCTACTATTGTTACATTATTTCTATCAAGTCCTTCAACAGCAGAAGATACTAAGTATACAATTCCTTCTATCTGTTTTTTAGTTAAACGTTTTCCAGGTTTTAATTTAACAATAACAGAGACTTTGGCTGGCTCTTCTTTATCTTCAAAAATAGATTCTTTTTTAAAAACAATATGAACTCTACATGCTTCTATTTCTTTAATAGAAGATATCGTTTTTGCTAATTCTCCTTCCAATGCCCTTTTATAATTAACCTTTAATTGAAAATCAGTTAATCCTAAAGAAGATTTATCTAATAATTCATATCCTATTATTTTACTATCAGCAGGAAGTCCATCCTTTGCCAAAACCATCTTTATTTCATATTTTTTATTCTTAGGTACTAAAATCGATCTCCCATCATCTCCTATTTTATATTTATATCCATCTTGTTTTAATCTATCTATAATAGCGGCCATATCATCATCAGATAAATTTTTATATAAATAAACCATCTCTTCACTTTTTGAAGTAGAAACAGGGGTAAAAATAATAAAAGCAAGACCTATAAATGTTATACTAATAATAGTGGATACTAATATCTTTTGACTTAAAGAAAGTTTATTCCAAACTTGTAATACATGATTTATAAACTGCTTAAAAAACTCTACCATAGACTATATATTCATCCTTTCTAATTCTTTATAAGCATCTATAAGTTTATTCTTTATCTCTATCATTAAATCAAAGGCTATATCTGCTTCTGCTATAGCATTCATAACCTGATTTATATCTTTAATTTCTCCAGATAACATTTTCTCTATACTATCTTTTACTTTACCTTGAAGATTATTAACATCTTTCAAAGTTTCCTTTAATACATCCTCAAAACTTTTATTTTGCACTTTTTCGTTTTGTTTAGTATCTAATTTTCTTGGTAAATTTGTTTGATTTATTTTACTTAATAATGAATCTAATCCGTTTGTGTTGTTTATAACCATATTTCTTCTCCTTTATATTTAAAATATATATTTTTTTTAAATAATTTCTAATGATTTTTGTAGTATCGCTTTAATAGATTCAAAACTTGTTGCATTAGCTTCATAAGCTCTTTGGGCTTCTATCATCTTTACCATCTCTTCCACTGGATTAATGTTTGGATATCTTACATATCCATTCTTATCAGCTAAAGGATGAGAAGGATCGTAAACTAACTTTGGGGGAATATCCTTATCAACTATGGAAGTTACTTCTACACCCTCTCCTACTTTTTCTTTTACAACATCTTTTTCATCTTCAGGAAAATGTTTCCTATCTGTTCTATATAAATCAATTTTTTGGGAAAAAATTTCCTTAAAATCATTTAAACCTTTAGGTTTTAAAATAATTTCTTTAGGTTTATATCCGTCACCATTATCTGATAAAACAGTATTAACATTGGCTAAATTAGAAGCTATTATATTAAGTCTTAGCCTTTGAGCTCTCATTCCACTTGAAGCTATTTCTAATCCTCTAAAAATGCCTGTTAGTGCCATTTTTTATACTCCTTTTTTATTCTAATATTGTGTTCTTGAAGTTATAGCCTTTTTTAAACTATTATACTGAAAATTTAAAAATTTTACTCCCATATTATATAGTATTTGATTTTCAGCCATTTTTGCCATCTCTTCATCTATATCAACATTATTTACTCCAGAATACATATTATCATCATCTGGAACATATACCTCTGGCTCTATT
>JAMORN010000157.1 GCA_027063545.1 bacterium
CAGAACATAAAAAAATAAAAGTTGAAGAAACTTTAAGGGTTAGTGTTAAACTTTTAGATGAATTAATGACTTTAGCAAGTGAAATGGTACTGGCAAGAAACCAACTTTTAAATCTTTCTCAATATGTTGAAAATGAGGTTGAAGGTTTTGCTAACACTTTACAAGCTATAAATAGATTGACAACAGAGCTTCAAGAAAAGATAATGCAAACAAGAATGCAGAAAGTTGATGTTGTATTTAAGAAATTTCCAAGGGTTATTAGAGATTTGGCAAATAAATTAAATAAAAAAGTAAGATTAGAGGTTTCTGGTCAAGATGTAGAACTTGATAAATCTATAATTGAAAATTTACCTGATCCTATGACACATTTAATCAGAAATGCTATAGACCATGGTATTGAACCTCCAGAGGAAAGAAAACAGATAGGAAAGCCTGAAGAAGGTGTTATAAAAATTGAGGCTAGACAAGAAGGTGGTTGGGTAATTATAGATATATCTGATGATGGTAGAGGGTTAAATAAAGAGAAGATAATTAAAAAGGCTATAGAAAAAGGTATTATTGCCCTTGGTGAAGAGAAAAATATGACAGATAAGGAAATTTATAATCTTATATTTCAACCGGGCTTTTCAACAGCTGAAAAAGTTTCTGACATTTCAGGTCGTGGTGTTGGAATGGATGTAGTTTATACAAATATAACAAAGTTAGGCGGAACAGTCTTAGTTAATAGTGAAGAAGGAAAAGGAACAACAATAACTTTAAGACTTCCTTTAACACTTGCTATTATGCCGGCTATTGTAGTAAAAGCAGGAAATCATAGAGTTGCTATACCACAAACAGCTTTAGTTGAAATAGTTGTTTTTAGTAAAAATGATTCTACAAAAAGAATTGAAGAGGTTCATGGCGCTCCTGTTTTAAGATTAAGGGGTAATTTGCTCCCACTTCTTAGATTAACAGATGTTCTTGAAATAGAAAGGTATTTTGTTCATCCTGAGACAGGAGAATTAATGAAGGATAGAAGAACAAGAATAGCAGATAGAAGACAACCAAAAGGATTAAAAGATTTTAATAATGATCCAGATAGATATGATGGACTTGGAAGACGTGATCCAACAAAGAATGTGAATAGAATACTTGTTTTAAAGTCAAATGAAAATGTATTTGGACTTTTAGTGGATGAGATTATAACAAATGAAGAGATTGTAATAAAGAGTCTTCCAGGATTTTTAAAACATTTAGAAGTATATTCGGGAATTTCTATAATGGGTGATGGATATATTTCTTTAATTATAAATATTGAAGGAATTATCAAGAAAGCAAACTTAAAGTTTGCTTCTATAGAAAAGGTAAATAAGGAATTACAAGAGGAAGAAGAATTGAAGAAATTAAGAGAATCTCAGTCTCTATTATTATTAAGACATGATGATAATGAAAACCTCTTTGCGGTTAATATTGATATCATAAAGAGAATTGAAAAGGTTACAAAAGATGATTTTGAAGAGGTAGGAAATAAATTATATCTAAAGAGAAAGGATGGTATCATTGAGATTGTAACCTTTGATAAATTCTTTGATGTAGAACCTTTTGACTGGAATAAAGAAGAGTTATTTGTTGTTATACCAAATATTCATGATGGTGGTATAGCATTTTTGGTACAAGATATAGCAGATACTTTAACTATTCATGTTGATTTAGATACCAAAACAATTAATAATCCTCTTCTTTTAGGAACTATGGTAATAAAAGACAAAATAGTTTTATTCCCAGATATATATAAAATATACGAAAATGTTAATCCTCAAAAATATAAAGTAGAGAAAAAGCCGCAGATTATAAAGAAAGATAAAATAAAGATTTTATTAGTTGAGGATACACCTTTCTTTTTAAATACTGTAAAAAGATATTTAGTTGATGCAGGATATGACGTTGATACTGCTGTAGATGGTCTACAAGGACTTGACTTATTTAAGAAAAATCAAGGAAAATATGATATAATTGTTTCTGATATTGTTATGCCAAGAATGAATGGTTGGGATATGGCGGCTGAGATAAGAAAGATTGATAAAGATATTCCTATGATAGCTTTAACAACACTTTCTAGTGATACAGATGTTCAAAAATGTTTTGAAGTTGGATTTGATGAATATGAATTAAAACTTTCTAAAGAGAGACTTTTAAAAAAAGTAGCAAATCTTTTAGAAGTTAGAGGTAAAAAACTAGAAAAGAAAGAAGAAAATTAAAAAAGGAGTTAATATATGGCTCAATTTGTGACATTTAGATTAAAACATATGCTATGTGGTATAAATATTTATCTTGTTAGAGAGTTCAATAAATATAATAAATATACACCAATTCCTTTAGCTCCAGATTTTATAGTGGGTTTTTTGAATTTAAGAGGAAAGATTGTTACAATAATAGATTTAGCTCAAAGGATAGGGGTTGTAAAGAGAGAGGGAGGACGTTTATACTCAGATAAAGATGTGGATATTGTTTATGAAAATAAGGATAATTTAAAAAATTTAATATTAAAAACTGATGAAGAGATAGAACCACTAAGAGAAAAAGGATGGATTAATACTCATTTATTAAATGATAATGTTGGATTTTTAGTTGATAGTATAGAGGATGTTATAGAAATAGATCCCGAGCAAATTCAACCACCTCCTGCTAATCTTCAAGCAGGAGAGCAGTTTATTAGTGGAGTGGTTGAACTGGATAATGATCTTCTTATTCTTCTTGATGTAGAGTCTATATTAGATTTTGCTCCAAAAGAGCAAAGAAGATAAAAATACATTATTTTATTTACTCCAGGGCTTCTTTAATTTTATGAAGAAGCTCTGGAGGATTATTAATAGGAAATTCTATTTTATCTAAAATTTCGTTAATATTTTTTTCTTTAATTTTAATATTATCTAACTTTTCTTTTAGTCCCTTTTTACTTACGATAGGATATTTTATACCTTTTATTTTTTCCAAAACAATGATACTCCAAGGTAGGGTATATAATTCTACATTTTCTATTGATTTTTGAGAATAATATTCATACATAATTTTAGGTTCATCTCCTTTTTTTAAAAGTTCCCAAGCCCAATTAACAAGACCACCAGCAAAGTGTTCTCTAGATTTTTTTTCTTCTTTTTTGATTGCCTCAAAATCATTTATCTTTTTCATTACATATTCTTTATCAGATTTTAAAATATTTTTAACTGTTTGTTTTGTTAGACCTACAATTTTTGCTATCTCTTCATCTGTTTTTAGATATTCTTCTTTTAATATTTTTACATAGGCTGCTCTTACTATGGATTCAAGCCATGTAAGTGTTTTATATTCAATAAGTTTATTTAACCCTCCAAGTAGTTCTAAACTTTTAAAAAAGATATTATATACCTTCTTTTCTATTTCTCTATTAAGAGATTTTTGATTATTTATTGGATTTATTTGGATTACCATAATCCCCTCTTTTTTTTGGTATACTCTTTAATTATAGCTCTTCACTTATCGGTTTTAATATTCTTATAAGCCCAGTATCTGTAATTTCCATAAAATGAGTTCTAGTATCATGGCCAGATAGTCTACAACCGTCAATTCTAAATAGTCTAACAACCTCTCCTAGTTTTTTCTTATATGTTCTAGCCATATATTGAGAAGATATTAATTCTTTAGCTAAAACTATACTTCCATCAACTATATGTCCAACAGCATAACCACCTGCTGCCTCTGCTGTTAAGTCCTCATGACTATTTCTTTTTTGAGAAATAAATATGGCAGTTTGATACCACTTTTTCATAAAATTAAATAGTTTTCTAACAATAGTTCTTGCCATTACCTCTTTGCTTTCAAAAAGTCCGGTGATAGAATCAATAACAGTAAATTTAATGTTATATGTTTTTATTGCATATGCTAGTGTTGCTAAAAGTTCAGGAATATTTTCTCTTATAGCTGAATTGGATGCAGCATCTATTAGTATTATATTATCTTCAATTTCTTCAAATTTATATCCCATAGCATAACTTCTATATTTAAGAGAAGAGATAACAAAATTAGCAGGAGATTCCACAGTAATATAAGCAACTTTTTGTCCTCTTTTTGCTTGTGTTATAGTAAATTGTTCAGCAAATATAGTTTTTCCAGTATCATTTGTCCCTGTAAGATTGAAAACAGAATAAGCAGGTATTCCTTTTAAAGATACTTTTTTTACTTCTCCTGTTTCTTCATCAACTTTTATTGTATAAAATAAATCATCTAGTCCTTCTATACCTGTTGGAATTCCATAAATTTCTTTAGCCTCTTTAACTATTTTTGCTCCTACCAGAATACTTTCTTTATGGATTAGTTCTTCGTAATTATTTTGAGTTTTTTTAGTTTCTTCATTTGTCATATTTTCAGTCCTTTTTTTATATTTTTTTAACTCTATTTTGCAGTTTAAATAGATAATTTAAAGCCTCAATTGGTGTCATATTATTTAGATTAAGTTTTTTAATTTCTGTAAGGATTGATTCTATCTCTAAATTTTCATTATTAAACAACGTTAAATTTTCATTATTTACATTTTTAACAGTTTCATTTTCATCTAATATTATTGAAATTTCATATTTTTCAATTTTATTTAAGATTTCTTTTGCCCTTTCAATTACTTTTTGGGGTACACCTGCTAATTTAGCAACATCTATGCCATATGAATCACTCACACTACCAGGTACTAATTTTCTTAAAAATATAAGCTTATCGTCTTCTCTTTTTATTGCTATATTATAGTTTTTTACTTTTGGAAGTATCTCTTCAATCTCAGTAAGTTCATGATAATGGGTGGCAAATAGTGTTTTAGGATTTCTATTTTTTTCATTATGGAGATATTCAACTATTGCCCAAGCAAGAGAAAGTCCATCAAAAGTAGAAGTTCCTCTCCCTACTTCATCAAGAATAACTAAAGATCTATTTGTTGCATTATTTAAAATATTTGCAACTTCACTCATCTCAACTAAAAATGTACTTTGTCCTTTAGATAATCTGTCATATGCTCCTATTCTTGAGAATATTTTATCCACAATAGATATTTCTGCATGTTCTGCAGGTACAAAAGATCCGATATGAGCAAGAAATACAATCAAAGCAACTTGCCTTAAATAAGTAGATTTACCCGCCATATTAGGACCTGTAATTATCATAATTTGATTTTCTTTATCAAGATATGTATCATTAGGAATAAATTTTTCTTCTTTTATAATTTTTTCAATAACAGGATGTCTTCCATTTTTTATAAATAATCTATCTGTTTCTGTAATTTCAGGTTTTGTATAGTGATTTTCTATAGCAACTATACTGAATGAGATTAAAACATCCAAAAGAGCAATAGCTTTAGATGTATTTTGAAATTTTTCAATACTTTTAGATAGTTTTTCAATAATAGAGTTGTATATCTCATTTTCTAACTCTTCAACCTTTTCTTCCCCAAATAGAATAATTTCTTCAGCTTTTTTTAGTTCTTCTGTAATATATCGTTCTGCATTTACAAGTGTTTGTTTCCTTATATAATCATCAGGCACATTATGGATTTGGGTTTTAGGAATCTCAATATAATATCCAAATACCTTATTATATTTAATTTTTAAACTATTTATTTTTGTTCTTTCCCTCTCTTTTTGTTCCAATTCTATTAGATATTTTTTTGAATTTCTAATTTTATCAATAATAGAATCAAGTTCTTGAGAAAATCCTTCTTTTATTATTCTTTTATCACCTTCAATTATCTTTTCATTTATAGAGTTATGTATAAGTTCATATTCAGATGTTAGATTTTCTATATTATCTATAATTTCTTTTTTTATAAGAGAAACTTCTTTACAATTTTTTTCTAAAATTTCCTTGATTTCTTTAATAGATGGGATTGCTTGTTTAATTGTTAAAAGATCCTTAGGAGTTATCTTTCTATATATAAGTTTATTAGATATTCTTTCAATATCATATATTTGTTTTAATAGTTTTATAATTTTTTCTCTAGTAGAAGAATCTTTATAGAAAAATTCTACAGCTTCAAGTCTTTTTTTGATTTTTTCTTTATTTTTTAAGGGATATGTTAAGAAAAGTTTTAATAGTCTTGTACCCATAGGAGTAGATGTTCTTTTTAAAATATTAAAAAGTGTTGATTTGTAATCATCTGAATGAAGTGGTTCTAAAATTTCAAGATTTCTAAAAGTATTGTAATCTATTTCTAAAAATTCAGAGGATGAACGTTTTTGAATATTTCTAAAATGTTTTGGTTTTATTTTTTTTGTATCAGAAAAATATGTAATAATAACAC
>JAMORN010000158.1 GCA_027063545.1 bacterium
CCAATTCATCAAATTACAATATCATAAATATTAATATATATCCTATTGAATTATTTGAAGATAGCATTTATAATCAAGAAAAATTTTCTACATATGAATATTCTAAACAAACAAATATAGATATTTGGCAAGACTATACAAAAAGAACTATATATATCAAAGATACTATAGATTCTATTTATATAAATATAGATTATGCTGCTTCTAATCCCGAAGATGCAGATTCCATAAAAACTATAATACTAGAAAATATTAAATAAAAACTTAGATAAAAGGTCAGCTCTATTTTTTTCTTGACTTTATAGAGTTGACCTTTTATTTTTTTAATCTAAAAATCACTAAAATTATAATAATAGAGGTATAGAGTATATGGCTCTATGTAGAGTATGTAAAGATAAAGGGATAAAAAAAGAAGCTGACGTTTTTTTAAAAGAGGATAAACTTTATCTATGTGAACAACATTTTAATGAAAGATTTGAAAAAAATGTCCTATCAACTATAAAAAAATATAGAATGGCAAAAAAAGATGATAAAATTCTTGTAGCTCTATCTGGTGGAAAGGATAGTATGGCTTTATGGTATGTTTTAAATAAATTGGGATATAATGCAAAAGGTTTTCATATAGATTTAGGAATAGGAGAATACTCAAAAAAGTCAAAGGAAGTAGTTTTAACACTAGCTAATATATTAAAGCAAGAAGTAATTATTATTGACATAAAAAAAGAATTGGGAGCAACTATCCCTAAAATAGCTAATAAAATTACTAGAAAAACTTGTGCTATTTGTGGAACTATAAAAAGATATTACTTCAATTATGTAGCTCATAAAAACAGATTTAATATAATAGCCACAGGCCATAATTTCGATGATGAAGTATCTACATTATTTGGAAATATATTACAATGGAACTTTAAATATCTCTCTAAAAAATACCCTGTTTTATGGGAAGATGAATTTTTTCCAAGGAAAATTAAACCATTTGCTTTAACAACAGAAGAAGAGATAATTAATTACGTAAAATTTAATAAAATACCATATATAACCTGTAGATGTCCTATGAGTGAAAATACCCCAACTAACTATATATACAAAGAAATTCTATTAGAATTAAGTGGAAAATTTAGAGGATTAAGAAAAAAATTTTATAAAACTTATCTAAAAGATGTTTTTCCTCTTTTCAATCAGCAAAAAGAAAAATATTTAAATAAAAAATTAACTCATTGTAAGATATGTGGAGAACCTTCTTTACATGAAATCTGTAGTGTATGCCAAATAAAACAAAAACTTAAAGAGAATTAAAAGAGCTTTTCTATAAACTTAAAAAAACCTATATCCTCAAAAAAATCTTTTAATACTAAAGAAGGTATCTGTCTTTCAACTATAGCATTAACTACCTCTTTATTAAAAGGAATCTTTAAAGAAAATTCCTCTCCCTCACTTTTTAAATATGCCTCTATTTTTTCTGTCATTTCAATATTCAAGTCATACTTATTAATAACAAAAAATGTCTTTATTTTAAAACTCTTAACTAACTCATATACCCTTTTTAAATCATGCAACCCAGAATTAGTTGGCTCTGTAACTATTATAACCTTTCCTGCTCCTGTTATTGAAGATATAACATTACATGCAACTCCCGGTGTTCCATCTACTATTAAATTAGATTTGCCTAATTCATTGGCTATCTTTTTGGCCCTCAATCGTACCTCTGAAACTAATTTTCCAGAAGTCTCTTCCCCAGGAATAAGTCTTGCATGTACCATTGGACCCCATTTTGTCTCTGAAATAAATATATTTCCAACAACAATATCCTTCATAGAGATAGCATCAGTAGGACATACATATGCACATACCCCACAACCCTCACATTTAGCTATATTTATTCTAATATCTTCACTAATAGCTCCAAACCTACAATTTTGATAACATAATCCACAATATGTACATCTATCATAATCAATAACAGCTTTTTTTGTTCCTACAAAATCTATAATTTCTTTAATTTCTGGAGAAGTTAAAATATATAAATCTGGAGCATCTACATCACAATCTGCTATAACTTTATCTT
The DNA here is from genome assembly GCA_027063545.1 of bacterium. Taxonomy (GTDB): domain Bacteria; phylum JAMORN01; class JAMORN01; order JAMORN01; family JAMORN01; genus JAMORN01. Next base: position 2,069 of record JAMORN010000158.1, read on the forward strand.
CAATATATGGTATTAATGAGGAAGTAAGTGTTGTCTTACCAGTACCTCCTTTACCAGAAATTACAACAATTTCATTTAGCATATTTCTCTTCCTTTTAATTAATTAAGATTTTATAAACTCCATTGTCACAAACGAGCCTATTCCATAACCTTCTATTACATCATCAAATCCTTCTGGATTTATTGTTTGATATATTCTACCAACATTAAAAAAAGACTCCTTTGCAAATTCTATTACCTCATCCGATGTAAAAAAATTAGCTATATAATAAAATTTACTATTACTTCTTTTTTTCTCATATAATCTTCCCAACTCACTATCTTTATCTACAAAACCAACAATTAATCTTCCATTCTTATCCAATACTCTATTTATTTCTTTAAAAACCTTTAAAGGCTTATCTACAAAACAAATTGTCGTCACAAACATAATTAAGTCTAAAGAATTATCTTTTAATGGGAGCTCTTCTGCTATAGCCCTTACTACATTTAATCCTTTTTTCTTTGCTATTTTTAACATCTTAATAGAAGGATCTATACCATATTTTATTCCAAAAGGTAAAGAAAATCTACCTGTTCCTATTCCAACCTCAAATCCTCTAGAAAATTTTATATTCTGTAGAATTCTTTTTATAGCTTTTATTTCCAAAGAATATAAATCTTTATGCTCTTCAAACCATAAATCATAATAATGATAATACTCTTCAAATGGTTCTATTTTCATAATAATTCTTTTATATTATTATAAATTGCTGTAAATATTTCATTATAACTTTTTATATAAGTAGAAATAAGCTCTCCTTTAGAATAATAATCGACAATAAGTTTATCAAAATTAATTTCTCCTAAAATAGGAATACCCTCTTTATTCAAATAGTCATAAATCTCTCTAGAACCTAAATTTGCTCTATTAATTACAACTCCAAATTTTATATCTAATTCCTTTAACATCTCTATTACTAACTTCATATCAGAAATTCCAAATGGAGTTGGTTCACTAACTAATACTGCGAAATCAACTCCTTCAACGGTATTATAGGCAGAACAAGATGTACCAGGGGGAGAGTCTATTATACATAAATAACCTTTTTGGGAATACTCATTAGAAATAGCTCTTAAATCCTTTATTATATCTGTTGCTGCTAATTCTCCAATGTTTAAAATACCATAGTAAAATTTAAATCCTAAATCAGTATCTCTTTCTATAATTTTACCTATATCCCTTTCTGTATACTCTATAGCATCTCTAGAACAAACCATCTTACATCCACCACAGCCATGACATGATTGAGGAATTACAATAACCTTTTTTTTACCTACTAATATCCCTCCAAATTGGCAAAACTTACCACATTCACCACATAAATCACACTTATTTTCATCAACAACAGGATAAATTACATTTACCTTCTCCTCTTTTATATCCTTACCTTTAAAAAATAAATGAGAATTTGGTTCCTCTACATCATTATCAAAAAAAACAATTTTCTCTTTTTTTGCTATAATAGCTGCTAAATTTGTACTTACAAAAGTCTTTCCTACACCACCCTTTCCACTTAATATTGCTATTTGCATAATTTATACCTTTTGTAATTTATTATTATTGTATAAATCTATAACTTCCTTTACACTCATATTAAAATTGTCTAATTTATATGCATCTATTCCTAAAGCATCTAAAGTATCTTTTGATTTTGGACCTACTTCATAGGCAATAACTACATCAACATTATTGTCAGATAATAATTGAACAGCTTGACGTCCAGCCCCACTGGCAACATCTTTAGCTGTATTTTCTATTATTTCTAGACTATCTTTATCAGTATCATATATAGCAAAAAAAGCTCCTCTTCCAAATCTTTCATCAATTAATGAATCCCACCCCTTATCTTCTCTTACTGGTACTGCTATTCTCATATCCTTTTTCTCCTTTTTAATTTAATTAACTTTTAAATTTAGACCTTTCTAACTTTATTAGTTTAAAATAATAATTTTTAATTAAATAATCAAAATATTTTAAAATCTTCTTCTGTTATATTTTTTATTATATTCTATAGATTTATTTCTTAATAAAATTATGGGTAAAATATTTTGTTCAAATGTTTTCTTTTGAGTTGAAGTTAAAATAGTAAAATAGGCTATTTTATTTTTTAATAAAATTAACTTTATATTCTCTATTTTTTCTAATTTTTTATTGATCTTATTTTTATTAAATCCTTCATTTAGAATTATTTCATCTATATCTAATTTTAATCTTTTGAATTTTATATACATAATCCAAATTCTTTTTACGATATTCTAGAAAAAATTCTCTAATTTTATCTTTTTGCTTATCTGTCAAATTTAAAGTGGTATCTACTAAAATATAGCTTATTACTCTTGAATGATAAGGTAATCTACTTCTATTTTCTTTTTTAAATCCTCGAGAATAAACTTCTATATTTATCATAAATAAAAAAATTAAAATAAGAATTAAGTATTCTTTCCTATTCATTTTATACCTCCTTTTTATAGATTTTCTTCATTTATTATAAAGTCCTCTATGTATATATCATCTTCTATATCATTAAAAATAAAAATATAGCTATTTATATCTTCATTTATATAATCATCTATATTTAATGTATCTGTATAACTATAAGCTTCCGAAAAAAAATGAATCTTTCATATTTAACAATAACAAAAAATAAGAAAATATACCTATAAATAATATTAATAAAAAGGAGTGTTTTATTATTATATTTATTATATCTTCTTCACTAAAATCAATTTCTGGCTATATTGGCTTATAACTTAGCATCTTTTACCTCCTTTTTTAATTTCTTTAATATTCTCAAATGTAATACATCAACGTATGAAGGCTTTATATTAAGAATATCTGCTATTTCCTTGGAACTTTTACCATCCAAATATCTTAAATAAATAGTTCTCTCTTGAGGATTTAATTTTTTTATAACTTTCTCTATAATCTCTTTACTCTCAGAATTATCAAAACTTTTATCCTATATATTTTAAGTTCTTAAATACTAAATTATCTTCATTGTATAACCCTATAAATTTCAATAACCTTCTCTTTCTATATTTATCTATAGCGTTGTTATAGGCTATTTTATACAAATATGTAGAAAAATTATAAGCAGAATTGTAGTTTTTTACTATCTCTTTTAACTTCAAAAAGGTCTCACTCACTACATACAGGCTATCATCTTTATTAAAAAAATATTATATATATAATTAAACAAAGGCCTATAATAATATTTTATAATCATCCTTTGAGCATCTTTATTATCAGGATTTTTCTTTAAAATATCAATATATTTATCAATATCAATACTATTCATATCTGATTCCTTATATATCTATTATACAAAAAGATAAAGTTGAATCTAACAATATTTTTTAAAATAAAGACTCTAATTTTTCAAAGAATGTTGGAAAAGAAGTCTCTATCCATTCAGAATTTTTTATCAATACTCCTTCCTCTGATGCAAGTCCCAATACTGCAAAACTCATAGCTATTCTATGATCCCCGAAACTATCAACAATTCCACCTTTTACTCTACCATTTGTTCCTTTTACTAAGAAACTACCCTGTGATAATTCCCTACTATCTACACCTACATTATTTAAATTAACAACTACTGACTTTATTCTATCTGTTTCCTTTACCCTTAACTCTTCAACATCTTCAAAAATAGTTTCCCCTTCAGCAAAAGCAGCTGCCACAGATAAAATTGGAATCTCATCAATAATAGATGGAATAATAGCCCCACCTATATTTATTCCCTTTAATTTAGATGGCTTAACTATTATATCACCAATAGGCTCTTTATCTTCATTTCTTACATTAACTATCTCTATATTCGCTCCCATTTCTTTTAAAACACCTATAAAAGCGCTTCTTGTTGGATTTAATAAAATATCCTTTATTACTACCTCTCCATCTTTTACTATTAACCCAGCAACAACAAAAAAAGCTGCACTTGATACATCACCGGGTACATAAAAATTCCTAGCTCCTTTTAATTGTTGTCTAGTAATAGATATATGTCTAATTCCATTTATATTTTCTATTTCAATCTTTCCTCCAAAAAATCCTATCATTCTTTCTGTATGATCCCTT
>JAMORN010000159.1 GCA_027063545.1 bacterium
GTTTTAAAGAATATTGAAATAGCTTTAAAATATTCTCATGTTGAACTAACCACCCTAATAATTCCTGGTTATAATGATAATGAGGATAAATATTCTAAATTAATAGAGAATATTGGAAAAAATTTTTCAAAGGATATTCCTCTTCATATTTCAAGATATTTCCCCCATTACAAATTTACTGCTCCTCCTACGCCTATAGAAAAGTTAAAATTTTTATATGAAAGAGCAAAGGAATTTTTAAACTATATTTATATAGGAAATATTTTAGATACTAGTTATTCAACTACCTATTGTCCATATTGTGGAAAAAAACTTATAGAAAGAGATGGGTATAATATAAAACTTTATACAAATTCGAATATTTGTCCAAATTGTAAAAGAGAGTTAAACTTTGTTTTTTAGAAATATTATCTTTTTATTAATCTTTTTATTTTTTCTATTTAAAAATCTTTTATTCTCTCAAGATTTATTTTATAATAATTCTTTACCTAAAAAATCGGATGTAATAGATACTATTAGGTATGATTCAAAGTTAATAAAATATGATATAAAAACAGGAAAGATTTATTTAATTGAAAATGCAAAAGTTTATTACAAAAATTTTGTATTAAATAGTGATTCTATTTATATAGATCTTGATTCCTCTCTTTTTTATGCAGTGGAACATCTTTTTATAGTTGTTAAAGACAAAGGGAAAAGAGATACAATTTTTCTTGATAGTTTAATATACAACATGAAAAAGGATAAAGGTCTTTTTTATAATGTAAAATCTAGGTATGATAATGCTATATATTTCTTTTTTGTTGTAAAAAAAGAGAATAAACATACTTATTATGGCAAACATGGCTTTTACACAACAGATATTGATACTTCGCCAGGTTATTACTTTTATACTAAATATGTAAAGATAAAAGAGGACAAAAAGGTTATAATTGCAAAACCTATAGTACTCGTGATAGTGGATGTTCCTGTTACACTAATTCCTTACTATATATATCCTTATGAGAAAAAAAGAAAAAGTGGTTTTTTAAGACCTGTTTGGGGTGGAAGTGAGAGTTTTGGAAGATATATTAGAAATGTAGGTTATTATTGGGCAATAAATGATTACATGGATTTAGAATTAAACTCTACATTCTATGAGGGACGATATGTAAGTTATATGATAAAGTATAATTTTGTTTATAGGTATTGGGTTCCCCTTTCAAGTTGGCTTTTTAGGGAGACAAGAAATATTGATTATTTTTTTAATGAAACCCAAAGAAGTCGTTATATATCTGTTTCTCATACTAATTATTTAGATTATAATAAAAATTTTAAGATTTCTATAAATGGTAATTACACCTCTAATAAATTTTTTATGGATTCTTTAGAATATGATGAACAAACCCTTTTAAACAGAAATATTATATTAACAGGGACATTTTCAGGAAAAATTACTGAAAATACAATGATAAACCTAACAGTAAAAAGGGATCAAAAGATTGATCTTAAACAAATAACATGGAATAAACCATACTTTTCTCTATATATGCCAGAGATTAGATATCTTACATTAAAAAGGCTTTTTTCTTCAGATAGGTATTGGTATTATTTTAAAAATTCACCTAACTATAATTCTATAGCAAATAGTGAGATAAATAGATATTACTTTAAATATTCACCAATTAATTTTTTAAGAGTAGAGTTTTATGATGATTCAAATTTTGTGTATTATAAAAGGTGGGGTTGGAGTGTTCCTATATCTATAGGAAGAGACCCTTTTAAACTTTATTATTTTAATATATCTCCGACTTTAAATATATCAAATGTTGGGATGAGTTTTTTCAAGGATTCTGTTAGAATTTACAAAAGTGATACATTGTATGTGGATACATTAGTGTATAAAGATAGTATAGTTAGTGTAACTTCTTATAGAATGAGTATGGCTTTTTCTACAAGGATTTATGGAATATCAAGGTTTAATATATTGGGCTTAAGAGGAATAAAACATACCCTTTCCCCTTCTATAGTATTATCATATAGTCCAGGTATTGAAGAGCCTTATCATTATGAACCTCTTGTTGGAACTATCTATTCATCTAAAGAAAAGACAATATCTTTAAATTTAAATCAAGATATTTCTACTAAGTTTCAAAAAAATGATACATCAAAGGTATATTATACAACCCTTTTTATTTTAGGTAGTAGAATTTTTTATAATTTTAATGTAGAAGATAAAAAATTAAGTATGCTAACAAATTCTTTATCTATTCCATGGCTTCCTTTTTTTGGAGCTTCTTTTATTGTGGATTTTTATGGAGATGATAGTGTATATAGCTTAAAAAATACAAATGTTTATTCTTATACTTATAGTTTAAGGTTTCCTATTAATTTAAGGGGTTATATATTTAATGGTGATTTAAGAGATTTTAATAAAAAATCAAGAGAAAAATATTCAAATATAAGTTTTTCTACAGGACTATTTATTAATTATTCTGCAATAAGGGTTACAGATGATCTTTATAAAAAGACAAAAACATACTCAACAAATTTTTCACTAACATTAAACCTAACAAAAACTTCAAAACTCTCTTCTTCTCTTTATTATGATTTAGAAAAAGGAAAGGTGGTAAATATTTCCTTTAATTTTGAAAAACAGATAAGAAGATGGAAGATGACAATGCTTTGGGTTCCTATGGGTGTTATAAAAAGATGGGAGTTTAAAGTATATTTAATTGATTTACCAGATATTAAAGTAGAAAAGAAATTATCATTTTAATAGTTTTTTAAAGGCTATTTAAAAATTCGCATAACTTATTAAAGAAATTTTCTTTAAAGTTTTGAGGATCTTGTTCAAAGATTTCTTTCATAGAATGTTTTTGTAGAAATTTTATAATACTTGAATGGAAGATAATAGAGAACATAGTATCATTTTCAGGGATGATAGAGAAAACTATACTATTTACTTTTATTTTATCAATAGAATCAAAGTCTATAGCTTTAATTAAGTAAAAGAACAATATTATTGGTGTATCAAGTTTTTTTAGTCTTATGTGAGGGATTGCTATTCCTTCACCTATGGAAAATCCACCTTGTTTATCTTGTTTTATAATATTTTCATAAAGATAATCTTTTTCCTCTTCATCTATAATTTTTAGTTCTATGCATTTATTTACTAAATAATTATAGAATTGTTCTTTACTAAAAAACTTTTCTTCTACCACAAAAATATTTTCTTTTTTTATATATTTACCAATAGGATTCATAATATTTAAATATAATATAAACTCTTGCGTCTTGTCAAAGCTAAAGACATAATTTATATTAAAAACTAGAAAGTTTTTTCTAATATAAATTTAAATAACTAAGGAGGGTTAATGAAAGCGATTTTACCAGTGGCAGGAGTTGGATCAAGACTTAGACCTTTTACTTTAACAAAACCTAAAGCCTTAATCCCCCTTGTTGGAAGACCAATAATTTCTTATATAATTGATAGTTTAATAGAAATAGGTGTTAATGAAATAATTTTTGTGATAGGATATTTAGGAGAAGAAATAAAAGAGTATGTAAAATACGAATACAACAATAGAGATTTTAAACCTATTTTTGTTTTTCAAGAGGAAAGGCAGGGACTTGCTCATGCTGTTTATATGGCAAAGGAAGAGTTAAAGAAAGAAGAGGATGATATAATAATAATCCTGGGGGATACGATTATTGATACTTCTTTAAAAAAGATAATAGACTCTAATTTTAATGGACTTGGAGTTAAAGAGGTGACAAATCCTCATAGATTTGGAATTGTTGAAATAGATGAAAATGATATGCTAATAGATTTGGAGGAAAAACCTGAACATCCAAAAACTAATCTTGCTTTAGTTGGACTTTATTATTTTAAAAGCTCTTTTAAACTTCTTGAGGGTCTTGAATATATAATAAACAACGATATAAAAGTAAGAGGAGAATATCAACTTACAAGTGTAATAGAGCATTTATTAAAGGAAGGGGAGGCTTTTAAGATTTATAGGGTTAATGATTGGATTGATTGTGGTGATTTCGATTCCCTGAGAGAAGCTAATAATTACTTTTTGAATAAACTTGATAGTAAATATAAGATTGATGAAAAGAATAACACTATTTATATTCCTCCTTATTACGTTGGAGAGGGAAGTGTAATAAAAAATTCTATAATAGGACCTTTTGTTTCTATAGGAAAAGGTTCTGTCATTGAAGATTCTATTATAAAAAATTCAATTATCTCAGAAAACGCAACTATAAAGAGATATTTACTTAATAAAAGTATAATAGGTGAAGAAGCAAAATTAATAGGAAAACATAGTAGTTTAAATTTATCCGATCATGCTCAGATTGTAAATGGGGTAAATGAAGTATAGTTAGGAGTGTTATATGAAAAAAAATAATATTAAGTTCTATATTTTTTCTTTTATAATTACTTTTTTTATACTAGGATGTAATATTTTTTCTTTTTACTATGAAAAGGATACTTCTACTATCTCTTATAGTGATTGGGAAAAGATATATCAAGATATGATAAATGAGAATAACTATGATTCAGCCCTATCAATAGCCAAAATTTTAATTGATTTAGATTCAAATAGAAGTGATGGTTATTATCTTTATGCAAAGGCATATAGATATAAATATTTCAATAGATATTTTTTACTTCAAGAATACTTAAAAACACAAGATTCTTCAGGATATATACCCTTATGGGATCTTAATATATTTACTTTAGAGAGTATTTATGTAGCAAATAGAGTTATAAAAGATGATTTACAAATAATAGTTGATAGAAATTTAACAGGAAATTATACAAAAGATGATATATTAGGAGATCTTCTTCTTTCCACATCAATAGTTGCTTTTTTAAGTTTAAAGGATATAGATGGTGATGGCTCTTTACTTGATGATACCACATTTTTTAAATTTTTTAATGTACTTCTTACTGATACAGGATTAATACTAGAAAATTTAGATTCTCTAGTTGATTATATAGCAAGGCCAGAGGTTATAAATACTATGATAGATAGAGCAGATACCCTTTTAGGCCTTGTTGTTGATTATAGTGATGAGTTTATTACAGATACTACAAGTTTGGAGTTAATTGATAGTGTAGCTACAGAGATTAAACAATATATTGTTTATTATAAAATAGCTGATGGAATTGATAATGATGGAGATGGTAGAATAGATGAAGAGGATTTAAATGGAAAAGATGATGATGGGGATGGGCTTATAGATGAAGATTCTAGAGCTATTCCAGAGATAAGCTTAGATTCTTTATAAATAAAAAAGAAAAAATAGGAGTATAAATATATGAAGAGATTATTGACAATTTTCTTTTTTTATATATTTTCAAATACATTACTCTACGGATATACAAGTCCTAGATTTTATAGCTTAGAGAATTTGGCAAAAGGGAATTCTGATATAGTTTTTTTTAATAATCGGTATGGGATGTATTATAATCCAGCGTTGATGGACGGGAGTGATCAAATATTTTATTTAACATTAACAGATATAGGTTTTGCCTTTGAAAGAAGTTTTTTAGATTTTTCAGAGTTTGTTTTAACGAACTTACTTAATTTTAAAAGATTTACTTCAAACCCAGAATATATAAATAAAAGTTTTCAAGATAAAACAGGTGTATTTGATATGAGATATTTACATTTGGGTAATTATATAGAAGCAGATATTCAAGCTTTAGGTATAGGGTTAGGCGTGTGGGGTTATAATAATTTAGCTGTTTCTTATGATGATGGAGTTTATTTCCCAATAGTAAGAGTTAAAGGAAAAATGGCTTATTCTTCACAAATTTCTTATGGTTTTAGATTATTAAAACAGCTTTCTATGGGAATATCTTTAAGATATTGGATTTATCCCCAAGATTATGCTTTTATTAGTATTTTAGATGTAGTTAATAAAATAGAGGGTGATGATAGTACTACTTTATTTAAAGATACTTCTGGTGTGTTTTATCAGTTAGAAAACGGTTCTTTTGATTTAAAGGACTATACTCATTTAAGCTTAGATTTAGGATATATTTATTATATGAAAAATATTAGAATAGGCTTTGTTATAAGAGACTTAGTACATGTACTTTCTACAGATAAAGTGGATAAAAGTTTTGATATAGGT
>JAMORN010000160.1 GCA_027063545.1 bacterium
CTTGATCCCTCAAACGCTGGAAGAAAAGAATGATGAATATTTATAATCCTATCTCTATATTCATTAACAAAAAACTCTGATAAAATTTGCATATATTTGGCTAATGTAATAACCTCTATATTACTTTCTTTTAGAATTTTTATCTCTTCTTTCTCTTTTTCTAAACGGGTCTCTTTAGTCTTAGGTATATAATAAAAATCTATACCAAAACCCTCTACTAACTCTCTATGAATATCGTGATTTGAAATAACCAATTTTATATTTCCATTAAATTCTCCCTGTTTATTATGCCATAAAAGTTCTAATAAAACATGATCTTCTTTACTGACAAAAACTGCTATATTATTTTTTTCTTTATTTGGATATTCATAGAATCTATAATTCATTGAAAACTTTGAAGCTATTTTCTTAAATACATGCTGATTTAATTCTTCTATAGAATAATTAAAGTTATCTAACTTCCATTCCAATCTCAGAAAAAAAACTTTATCATAAGGTTCTACATATTCATTCAATGATATAATATTTCCATTATTTTTGTATATAAAATTAGTAATAGAAGCTAAAAGCCCGGGAGAATCCGGGCAGGAAACCAACAATATACCTTTCTTCATTATAATGTTCCTAAATATTCTTTTAAAATTTCTGCTCTGCTAGCATGTTTTAATCTTTTAAGAGCCTTCTCTTTAATCTGTCTTACCCTTTCCCTTGTTAAATTAAATTTTTCTCCTATTTCCTCTAAGGTATGAGGGGTCTCATATCCTATTCCAAAATATAACTTTATAACTTCAGCCTCTCTTTTACTTAAAGTTGATAATACAACCTCTATATCTTCTTTTAATTTTTCACGTCTTAAATTTTCTTCAGGTGTTGGAAAACTATTATCTTTTACTATATCAATTAATGCAGCATCTTCCTTTTGTTTAATTGGAGCATCTAAAGATAGATGATTTGAACTAATCTTTTTAGTTTCATCAATCTCCTCTTCTGACATCTTCATCTTCTTAGCTAACTCTTGCTTTGTTGGTGCTCTTCCTAATTCTTGCTCTAATTCAGAGGTAGCTTTACCAATCTTATAAATATTTCCTACTCTATTTAAGGGAAGCTTTACTATTCTTGAATGTTCAGCTAACGCCTGAAGAATAGCTTGTCTAACCCACCATACAGCATAAGAAATGAATCTAAAATCCCTTTCTTCATCAAAACGATATGCAGCTCTTATTAATCCAAGATTACCTTCGTTTATTAAATCAGATAAAGGTAATCCTTGATTTTGATAATTTCTGGCTACAGATACAACAAATCTTAAATTAGCTTTAATTAATTTTTTTAATGCTTCTTTGTCACCTTTTTTAATTCTTCTTGTTAATTCCTTTTCTTCCTCGGTTGTTAACGATTTTGTTTTTGCTATTTCTTTTAAATATACTGATAAAGAATAGTCTTCTGAAAAAAATCCACCTTTACTCTCTCCTGCCATATCATTCCCCCTGAATTACTCTTTTTTTAGTTTACAAATTGAAATTATATAGTTTAAATAATCTAAATTACTATTTTCAACCTTTATTTCTAAAATTTCCGGAACAATATATGGATGATGTTCCTTTATATAACGTTCTATTAATTCAAAATTATCTTCTATACTTTTCATTATTGCCATAACCTCAGGGTCATCATTAATCTTTCCTTCCCACCAGTACATACTTTCTATATTTGAAAAAATATTAGCACATGCAATATATTTATTTTCTAAAAGTCCTTGAATTATAGATTTAGCTGTTTCTTTATTTGGAAATGTTGATATTACTAAAATCATATACTTAAAACTTAATATAAAATTATTTACATTATTTTATATTTATTGTAATAAAATTTTTTAATTTTGTCAATAGGTAGAAAAAAAATTATTTTATTCTATATGGTAAATATATACAATTTAAAACATAAAAAACAAGAAAAAGAAAAAATTGTTGGTATTACTGCTTATGATTTATTTACTTCATTAGTAATAAAGGATCTCAATGTTGATTTTATTTTAGTAGGTGACTCTTTAAATATGGTAGTAAAAGGTGAGGATAATACTCTTTCAACAACATTAGATGATATAATTTACCATACTAAAATTGTTTCTAAAATTATAAAAGACAAAATTATTGTTGCTGATATGCCTTTTTTAACGTACCATATATCTAAAGAACAAGCCTTAGAAAATGCTGGAAAAATAATACAACAAACAGAGGCTACAGCTGTTAAAATTGAAGGTGGAGAATATAGAATAGAAACAATAGAATTTCTTATAAAAAATGGAATTCCTGTAATGGGACATCTTGGTTTAACACCACAGATGTTATATACTATGGGGGGATATAAAATATTCGGGAAAAATAATGACGAAAGAAAAATTCTAATAGAAGAAGCTTTAAAACTTCAGGAAAAAGGTGTTTTTGCTCTTATTCTTGAAGGTGTAAAAGAGGATATCGCTAAAGAAATAAGTGAAATGTTAGAAATTCCTGTTATTGGGATAGGTGCTGGAAGATTTGTAGATGGACAAATTCTTGTTATATCTGATATTCTTGGTATGCATGATAAAAAACTACCTAAATTTGCAAGAAAATATGTAGACTTACTAAAAATTGGTCAGGAAGCTGTTTTAAACTATATAAATGATGTGAGAACTTTAAACTTTCCTTCAGATAAAGAGGTTTACTAATATGAAAGTTATTTCAAAAATAGAAGATATCAAAAAAACTATAAAAGAGGTAAAAAATAAAGGTAAAACTATAGGATTTGTCCCAACAATGGGTTATCTCCATGAAGGGCATTTATCTCTTATAAAAAAAGCTAAAGAAAATTCTGATTTTGTAGTTGTTTCTATTTATGTTAATCCTACTCAGTTTGGGCCTAATGAAGACTTTGATAAATATCCTAGAGACATAGAAAGGGATAAAAAATTATTAATAAATGAAGGAGTTGATTTATTATATTTACCCCAAGATAATGAGATATATCCAAAAAATTTCTCAACATTTGTTGATATAGGAGAAATAGGCAATAAGTTATGCGGTAAGTATAGGCCTGGTCATTTTAGAGGAGTTACTACTATTGTGTTAAAACTATTTAATATAGTAAATCCTGATATTGCTGTATTTGGTAAAAAAGATGCTCAACAGCTAATTATAATAAAAAAGATGGTGAAAGAACTTCATTTAGATGTAAAAATTTTAGAAGGTGATACTATTAGAGAAAAAGATGGCCTTGCTATGAGTTCTAGAAATACATATTTAAATAAAGAGGAAAGAGAGGCTGCTACTAAAATATATAAATCATTATTAGAAGCTCAAAACTTAATAAAAAAGGGTATAGATAATCCTAGTATAATAAAAGAGGTTATAAAAAATTCTCTTATTGATCCCTTAATTAATATTCAATATATTGAAATTGTTGATATAGAGAACTTAAATCCTGTACAAAAAATAGATAAAGATACATTAGTTGCAATTGCTTGTTTTGTTGGACAAACTAGATTAATAGATAACTTTTTTGTTAAAGATATATTATAAAAAAAAGGATGGAAGTAATGTTAAAAATAGCTATACCTAATAAAGGAAGATTATTTGATAAAACTATCTCTTTATTATCAGAAGCTGGTTTCAAATTTGATATAAGTGAAAGACAATTATTTGCTCCAATTTTTAATTTTCCTATGGAAATTTTATTTGTTAGGGCTGATGATATTCCTACTTATATATACTCTGGTATAGTCGATTTAGGAATAACAGGACAAGATTTAGTTGCTGAAGAAGAGGTTGATATACAACAGCTTTTACCTTTAGGTTATGGGAAAGCTTCTATGGTAGTTGCAGCACCTGAAGGAACTATTGATAGTATAGAAGATTTAAAAAACAAAGGAACTATTAGAATTGCCACTTCTTTCAAAAATATTACAAAAAGATTTTTTGAAGATATTAATATAAAATATGAAATTGCTGATATACATGGGGCTGTGGAAATAACCCCTCGCCTAGGATTATCTGATGTTATAGTTGATATAACCTCCACTGGCACCACTTTAAGAATGAATAAGTTGAAGATTATCCATAAAATTATGGATTCTCAAGCTACATTATTTGCTAATAAAAATTCTCTTAAAGAGAAAGAAGAAGATATAAATATTGTAGTAAATGCCTTAAAAAGCGTATTAGATGCTCATAAGAGAAAATATTTAATGGCCAATATTCCTAAAAATAATATAGAAAAAGCAAAAGAAATTGTTCCGGGGATAACTGCACCAACAGTGTTATCTTTATATTCTACAGAAGATATGGTTGCAATACATGCAGTGGTAAATGAAGATGAGATTAATCACATAGTAAATTCTCTAAAAAAAATAGGGGCAACAGGAATTTTAATTTTAAATATTGAAAGAATTTTCGAATAAAATTTTTAAAGGAGTTAAATATGGATTTAAGGGAACTATATAATATTATAGACGATAGAAAAAGAAACCCCCAAGAGGGAAGTTACACTAACAAACTTCTTAATCATGAAGAAAAAGCTTATAGGAAATTAAATGAAGAAGTATATGAACTTATATATGCATGTTTAAAACAAGATAAAGAGAATATAATATATGAAGCAGCTGATGTATTATATCATTTATTAGTTGTATTAGCCAAAAATGATGTATCAATAGATGAAGTTTTTAAAGAATTAGAGTCGCGTAAAAAATAGTTCTTTTCCTGTTTTATATTCTATAATTTTAAACTCAACACTTAAATCTTCATTTATTACTATCTCACCATAAGAGGCTGTTTGGCCTCTATCTATATCATTTTTTAAGTGCCCCGGATTAAATGTAACCTTATTCTCTCCTATTAAATTAAAGCTATATTTATGGGTATGGCCATAACAATGTATAAATTCTGGATATTTATACCAAAACTTTCTACCATCTTCTATAGTATGAGATAAAATAAATACTTTACCATTTATTATTACCTCTTTTACATTATCTATATCTGCCTTAAAATACTCCTCACAATATATACCAGGTACTATAACAACTTTTTCATTCACATCCTTTAAATAATATTTTAATAACTCTCCATCTTTATAGTAATCACCTAAATGAAAAATCTTATCATATTTAGAAAAATCAAAATTGTTATAGAACTCTTCCATTAATTTTGATGAATGAGTATCTGAGAGTACTAAAATCTTTGTTTCCATAGGCCACTCCTAACTTATTTCAAATATAGATTTTAAAAGTTTTTTTGTATAATCATGTTTGGGCGATTCATATACCTCTTGTTTCTCTCCTATTTCTACAATACTCCCTTTATTCATTACAGCCACTCTATCAGCTATATAATAAACTACAGAAAGATCATGGGATATAAATAGCATAGAAAATTTATAATAATCTTTTAAATCCAATAATAAATTTAGAATCTGAGCTTGAACTGACACATCTAAGGCACTAACTGGTTCATCTGCCACTAAAAATTTAGGCTTTAATAATAAACTTCTTGCTATCACAATTCTTTGTTTTTGTCCTCCAGAAAATTCATGAGGATATTTATTTAAATCATTTTTATTTAGCCCTACATTTGCAATTACTCTATCAATTTCATATTCAATCTCTTTTTTACATTTAAGTCCATGAACCCAAAGAACTTCCTCTAGTATTCTTCTTATCTTATATTTAGGATTTAGGGAAGAATATGGATCCTGAAAGATTATCTGTACTTCTTTTCTGAAATTTAAAAGCTCTATTTTATTAAACTCAAATATATTTTTTCCATTATAAAAAATTTTTCCCCTATCAATATCTATTAATCTTAATACTGCTCTTGCTAATGTGGATTTTCCACTTCCTGATTCTCCCACCAATGCTAATATCTCATTATCATATATATTTAAATTTATATTATTCAATGCTTGAAGTTTCCTTAAAGGCTTTCCCCAAAAGTTTTTTTCTATTATAAATTCTTTATATATATTTTTAATTTCTATCATAAAGCCAACATGCTACCTTGTGATTTTCATTTATAGTTTTATATAAAGGATATTTATTTTTGCATAAATCTATCTTTTTTTCACATCTATT
>JAMORN010000161.1 GCA_027063545.1 bacterium
TTTCTACTAAAATATATTAAGGAATTATCTAAAAAAACAAAAAATAAATGGGATGATGCAATTTTTGAAACAAAATTTTTAGATTACTCCATTTCTCTTTTCCCATTAGCAGTTTTGTATCAATATTCAAGTGTGTTAGGAGATTATCAAAGATTTTTTCAAAAATCTATTCTTATTGTTTCAACCTTTATACTTTATTTAATTATTAGTAATTTTTTAGATGCTTTATTAAAAATTTATTCTCAATATCCTATTTCTAAGAAAAAACCAATAAAAGGATATATTCAAATAATAAAAATATTCTTATTTGTAATAATTAGTATAGTTACAATATCTATTCTTTTTAATACATCTCCTTGGAAATTTTTAAGTGGAATAGGAGCACTCACTGCTGTGGTTATGTTAATATTCAAAGATACTATATTATCATTTATTGCTAGTCTTCAACTTTCATCTCTTGATCTTATGCATGAAGGTGATTGGATTGAAATACCAAAATTTGGAGTTGATGGAGAAGAATAAAAAGATCTATTTATATAGATTTAAATACAGCAAGATTTCTCACAGGTCGAGATATAGAAAAACTAAAAAGAGTAAAACTTATCAGAGAATATATTGAAAAAAAATTAAAGGAAATAGAAGAGTATAATAAAAATTTAGATACAGAAGTTACAATAAATGGAAGAAGACTTACAAATATTGGAACATTTAGAAAATATGCAGAATTTTATTTAAGAAACAACCCTAATATAAGAACAGATTTAACTCTTATGGTAAGGCAACTTCAACACACAGATAAAGGTCTTCCATTAGAGGTATATTGTTTTACCAAAACAACTAAATGGACAGAATATGAAGAAATTGCTGCAGATATTTTTGATCATTTATTTGTTGTTGCTAGAGAGTTTGGCTTAAAGATATTTCAACTTTCTAATGTAGGTACAAATAGGGTTATAGATGAATAATTTGAATTAAAAACTATTTTTTTTCTTTTATTTTTCTCTAAAATAACTTATTTTAATTTTATCAATGTTAGTTCCTTAAAAATAAAATTTCAAAACCCCAAAAAATTAAGCCCTTTAACATTTTGGTATAACAAAATTAAAAACTTATTAACTAGGAGTATCTTATGCAACAAGTAACAAAAAACAAAGTAGTAACATTTAACTACACTTTAAAAACAAAAGATTCTGAAGAGGTTGTTGATTCTTCAGAAATGCACGGTCAACCATTAAAGGCTATTTTTGGAATCGGACTTTTAATACCCGGTCTTGAAGCTAGAATGGAGGGTATGACAGTTGGTGAAAGAAAAATTATAGAAGTTCCAGCCAATGAGGCTTATGGAGAAAGAAAATTAGAACTTATAAGAAAAGAACCAAAAGAATACTTTCAAGGAATTGAACTTCAAAAAGGAATGACTCTTCAAGGCCAAACTCAAACTGGAGAGATTATAAATTTAATAGTTGTTGATTTTGATGATGAGACCGTAACCGTTGATTTTAACCATCCTTTAGCAGGAAAAGATTTAGTTTTTGATGTTGAAATTTTAGAGATTAGAGATGCAAGCCCTGAAGAACTAACCCATGGCCATGTTCATAATTAATTCATAATTAAAAAACTAATTTATTCAAAGAGGGATTTAAGTCTATTTAGCTTTAAATCTATTTAGGCTTTTTCCCTCTTATATTAAAAGAAAATATATAAGAGGTAAAATTAAGACATTATCTTTCTTTTCTATTTTATTACCCTTAGAATTTAAAAGAATACCATAACGAAATTCTTTACTTCTTAATTGACTTAAAGTTTTTTTGCTACTTCCAATCTCAATTGCTATTGGTTTGGAATTTGTTCTTACAATAAAATCAGGTGTTTTTTTCTCTTTATCTTTTGTATAAAATGTTAAATCTCCCACATTCTTTTTTAAGTATAAAGCAACTATATCCTCATATAACTTAGGATGAAACTTTTCTTTATTATTTTCAAAAACTTTTCTTATTATTGCATACCTTATTGTTGGAGAGATAAAAAATAATTTTTCATATTGATTTATTCTATTTTTTACTCCACTATAAAAAGGAAATTTAACTAAAATCTCAGAATTTATTAAAATATCAATAATTCTATTTATTTTTTTCAGTTTTATACCTAGAAAATTTGATATTTTTTCCTGGTTGAAATCATCTGTAAATGGAATATAGTAAAGAATTTTATTAACTTCATCTTTATCTTCAATGTTATAAAAATCAACAATATCTTCATTTACTATCCTCTTTAACATTTCTAAGATACTATCTAATATACTCTTTTTTTCGTCATTTAATAAAATTCTTGGTATATTATGATAAAAAACGTATTGCTCTAGTATATTCTTAAAGAATGAACTTTTTTGTTTAATAGTTGTTAAATAACTTGATATATCTGGTTCTATTTTTTTTAATCTATCATAAAGTTCTAAAGTGGTATCTGAATAAAAGATAATCTCTTTTAACTTTTCAGAAAGCCCTTTTTTAGGAAAAATATACTCTCCTTTTTTATAAAAATTTCTTATTAACACAAACTCAGGAAACGATAAGGGATACAAACTCTGAAGTGTCCATCTTGATGCTAAATCAACATTGTAATTTAATGAAAGTGAAGAAGAACCACTTACAATAATGAATATATCTTTATATTTATCATATAAAATTTTTACTATTAAATCCCAATTTTTTAAATATTGAGCCTCATCTAAAAATAATACTACTCTATTTTTTCCTTTTATTTTATCAAAAGATTCTATTAATATTGAAGAAGTAAGATTATAGTTATAAGCAATATCTAAACTTAAATAGTATATATCTATGTTTTTATCGTTATTATAAATATAGTCAATAAGCTGCCACATAAGCAGAGTTTTACCAACACCTCTTATTCCTGTTATTCCAATTATTCTCGGTTCCACTAAGGTTTGTTTTATAAAATTATTTATATAAGATTTTAATTTTACAAATAAAAATCTTTTAGGATATTTTAAGTTAATATACGGATGATAAACTTTATCTTTTATTTCTTTATAATCTACCTTAGCGTTTTTAAAAAAATTAACTCCAACATCTATATTCATAACCCTTCCTACTTCAAATACCCATATTTTTGAAATAGTCTTCTAATATTTCTTATTGCCTGTTTAATTCTATGCTCATTTTCAACAAGTGCTATTCTAATAAACCCTTCGCCTTCTGCTCCAAAACCAGATCCAGGAGATACTGCAACATCAGCCTCCTCTAAAAGTAGATTAGCAAACTCCATACTTGACATGTGGGAAAATTCTTTTGGTAGAGGTGCCCAAACAAACATTCCTCCTTTAGGAACTGGAACCTCCCAACCTAATTTTTTAAGACCCTCAATTAATACATCTCTTCTTCTTTGATAGGTAAGTCTTGTTTCTTCCACACAATCTTGAGAACCATTTAAAGCTGTAATTGCTGCTACCTGAATAGCAGTAAAAAGACCATAATCGTAATATCCTTTAATCTTAGCAAGAGCTTCTATTAACTCTGGATTTCCCACAGCAAACCCTACTCTCCAACCTGCCATGTTGTATGACTTACTCATTGTTGTAAACTCTATAGCAACCTCTTTTGCTCCTTTAACCTGCATAACAGATGGAGCCTTATATCCATCAAATGTAATATCCCAATAAGCAAAATCATGTATTAATATAATATTGTTTGTTCTACAATACTCAACTACATGTTCAAAAAAATCTAAATCAACTACTGCTCCCGTTGGATTATGAGGAAAGTTAAGAATTAAAGCCTTAGGTTTAGGATAAAAATCTTTTACTATATCATTTAAATCAGGTATAAAATCCTTTTCTCTTTCAAGTTTTATAGGAACGATATTTCCTCCTGCTATCATTACAGCATAAATATGTATAGGAAAAGCAGGAGTTGGAACAACTACTACATCACCTTCATTTAAAATTGCTAAAAATAAATGACTAAGTCCTTCTTTTGAACCTATTGTTACCAAAACTTCTTTTTCTATATCAAATTCTATCCCAAATTTTCTTTTATACTTATTTACAATTGCTTTTCTTAGATTTGGAATACCTCTTGAGTTTGAATATCTATGAGTTTTGGGGTCATTAACAACCTCTTTCAGTTTATTTACAATATGCTCAGGAGTTGGTCTATCTGGATTTCCCATACCAAAATCAATTATATCCCTTCCTAGACGCCTTAGTTCATGTTTTCTTCTATTTAATTCCCCAAACATATAAGGAGGAAGCCTTTTTAATCTATTAGAAAACATATTAGAATCTAACATCTTTTATCTCCTTTTATTTTTTTTTGTTTACAATATATCTGTTAATTTAAAATAAAAATTTTTATTATTTAATTATATAATTTTCTTAATAATTGATTTATCTTCTACAAAAAGAAGATCAATAATAGACATATATGGAAGAAAATCTTTATTTGTTTTAAAAGTAATTTGATTATAAACAGGGTGTGAATAGTCATGCCATTTTACTTTTATACCTTCCCTTAAAAATTTTTCTTCTTCTAAATAATCTTTGGCGCTTTTTCCTGAGATATATTCATCTACTTTTATATTAAACCTTCTCTCTAAATTTTCAATCACTTTCAACAGTCTATCTGTTTTTTTAAACTTCTTTTCTATTTTAAACTCACTTGCCAGAATAAAATTTGTATCTTCTTCTAACCCTATATATTTTGCTAAATCTAATATTAAATTAATATCCAAATCAACAAGAAATTTATAACCTCTATTAATATGATATTCTATTATATCAAAAACCTCCTTAAAATAAGGGGTTGTTTTATATGAAAATTTTATACTTTTTAAATGTTTTTTTTGCCAATTTTGAATATATGAAATCTTTACTTCATTTATCTTATACTCAAAATAAGGTTTTTCAAGGCTAACAGGAACTGATAACCAAATCCAACCATTTGGAGTCTTAATCCTATTTCTTGTTCTCCAATCCCGGATTGTAAATTGAACATCATCATAAAAAACAAAAAAATCTGCCTGTTTTATTAAATTAAAGTAGCCTATCCATGGCAAATAAGAAGGCTGAAGAATTACTATTTTCATTTTCCGTTATTTTCTCTATTCACTTTATATGTGAGTTCCCACAGTGGATAAGAGGTTATAATAGTTATATCTCTAGATAGTCCTTTATATAAAAAATCAAAAAATTCCTGAAAATCAGGATAAAAAAGATGGGATTCTTTATAATTAACTGAGGGAGAAAGTGTATTAAATATTATTCCAAATTCAGATATCCTATACATTTTTATAATTACTTCTTTTATATATTCATAAAAATCCTTAGTCTCAAGATCAGATTTTACATTAAATATTCCACTTGCTATTACAACATCAAAGGATCTTTTTTCAAAAGAAAGTTCTAAAAACTCTCCTATAAATAAATTTTCTTTTATATTTGGAAATCTCTCTTGAGCTTTTTTTATCATATTAGCCACTAAATCAACTCCATAATATTCAAATACTTTAGTAGATACTTTTGTTGAAATAAAATCATAAAATGCTCCGTATCCACATCCTACATCTAAAATTTTTATTTTTGGTTTTTTATATAAATAATTCTCTAAAAACTTATAAATATACTCAAATCTCATGTATTGACTATATAAATCTGCCCAATCCACTCCTTTGGGAGTATCCTTATATTGAGAAAATTTTTTAAAGTAATACTCTTTTATAACATTTGGTATCCTTCTCATATTATTTTACCTTTTCTTTTATTATATAATCAGCCCTTAATGCCTGCCAATCTCTACAATCCCTACATACAGGAGGAAGTTTCTCCCATTCTTTGTTTTTATGATATTCTCTATATATCTTTAGCTTAGAATTCTTCCAAACATCCTTTATTGAAGATTCTGATACATCTCCAACTATAACTTTACCATCCCAATCCATTGGACATATTGGAACCTTTCCATCATGAAATATTGTTATTAATTTCATAATATAGTAACATGGAAATCTATGTTTATTATCATAAATTAGATGCTTTGCCTCTACAGTATTTGCCCAAGAAGCTTTAGGCCTTATTTTAAT
>JAMORN010000162.1 GCA_027063545.1 bacterium
TTAAATCATATAAAAAAGAATACAAAGATGGAGAACAAAAAAGGGATTTTATTTATGTAAAAGATGTAGCAAAGGTTATTCTATTTTTTTTAGAAAATATAGAAAAAAATGGACTTTTTAATGTAGGTACATCCCAAGCAAGAAGCTGGAATGAATTAGCAAAGGTTATATTTGAAACTTTGAATATACCAATTAATATAGAATATATAGATATGCCCGAAGACATCAAAAAAAATTATCAATATTTTACACAGGCAAATATCAATAAACTCAGAGAAGCTGGATATATAGACGAGTTTACTCCAATAGAAGAAGGTGTAAAAGAATATATAAATAATTATCTAGAAAAAAAAGAGTACATATAATAAAAAGGAGGCTAAAAATGTTAATAATGTATAAAATTGATGAAACCCCTAAAGAAGGAGAAATTAGTTTTATTATAAATAAAATTAAGGCTAATTTTATAATAGGGCATCCTACATATAATAATCAAGATAATATTGGATCCTTAATAGAGAAAGATATTAAAGGTATATTAAAATATATAAAAGAAAATTCTCTTATAATAATTAGTGATGGAACTAAAACTATAGAAAATGATGATAAAAGTGTTTTTGAGGCTATAGAGAAAATTTTTCCTATTTTAAAAGAAAAATATGAACAGAATTTAAATAATTTAAATATTGATGTGGCTATCTTGGTTAGTATGTATGATGGATATATGGGGAATAGAATTCCGGGTAAAGGGTCTGCTTTAAAACTAATATACAGTGAAGTATACAACTCAAATTTCGGAGAATTTCTAACCCTTTTAGATGGAGATTTAAGAAATGATGTTAATGAATGGATTGGAGTTTATAAAAAGATCATAGAATATCATAAAGAGAATTTTGGTGATAAGCCTTTATTTGTTACAGCAAAATATGCTCGTCATTTTGTTGATGCCTCTTTAACAAGATTTATTGTTTCTCCTTTAACAACTGGTTTTGGTATGTTTGTTCCTGGAGGAATATCAGGAGATATATTTTTAAATAAAAAGGCAGTGGAAAATGAAATAAAGGCTAAATGGTCTGAAAATAGATATAAATATGGGACTGATATATCAACTACAATTGATAATATTGTAAATGGTACAATAATATATGAGGCTTATTTAGGTGCCAAACTACATGATATAACCGATGAAGCAAAACTTGCAATAATGCCAAGAGAAGTAATTGGTGCAATTTTAGAAAAATTTATAGAAAAAGAAAAGGAAAATGGTATTATATCTAAGATAAAACAAGAAAAACTTGAGTTAAAATTTCCAATAATATTTGATTCTTCAAAAACAGGTATAGATTTTATTGATCCAGGTTATACAGATGTATTCAATATTGATGTAAAGACAACTAATTTAATTGAAAAATTTATAGACTACAAAAACTCCATAGAAAAGGTATTTGGCACAAGCTTTGCAAAAGAAATAGAAAAAAGAGTTGAAAAGTTAAAAGAAAATTATAAAAATGAAAATAACAAGATTTTATTCCTAGATATAAACAGAGATCTTTGGATAGATATATTAAATAAAGCTTTAAATTATATTTTATCTACAGAGGACGTTGAAAATACAAAGACTGCTCTTAGTTATTTGTATACAGCAAGTTTTCTTGAATTTGTAAAAGAAAAACTTGAGTTTTTAAATATAAAAACATATAAAGAAATAAGAAAAAAACAAAAGAAGTTAGGTGTTCCTAAAGAGATTGCAAAAGAATTCTATGAAAAGGAAGTTGATGAAAAAATTAAAGATATGAGTATAAAATTTTATAACCTCTTTATAGGAGGATAAAAATGTGTTTAAGAATAGGATTTATAAGCACTAGAATTTCTGGTCTTGATGGTGTAAGTTTAGAAACAAAAAAATGGGTGAAAGTATTGGAAGAATGGGGACATAAGATATTCTATTTTGCAGGTGAGTTGGATACACCTGAAGATGTAAGCTATCTTGTTCCTGAAGCACACTTTAAATATCAGGTAAATGAAGAGATTAATCAAGAGATTTTTAATATTCAAAAAAGGCCTAAAAAAACCACAAAAAAAATAGAAGAATTAAAGCAACATCTTAAAGAACATCTTGAAAAATTTGTCAAAAAATTTGATATTCAAATGTTAATTGTCGAAAATGCTCTGGCAATTCCGATGCATATACCTTTAGGGCTTGCTATCACAGAACTTATTGCTGAGACTGGAATACCTACTATTGGGCATCATCATGACTTCTTCTGGGAAAGATCAAGATTTTTAATTAATGCAGTAAATGAGTACATAGAAATGGCTTTCCCTCCTAATTTACCTTTTATAAGACATGTGGTTATAAACTCTATTGCCCAGCAGGAGCTTGCCGCGAGAAAAGGGGTATCATCATTTTTAATTCCTAATGTGATAGATTTTTCTAAGGAACCTCAAGAACCAACACCTGCAGAGAAACAGAGATTCTTAGAATATTTTGGGTTTGAAGAAGATGCTATTATATTCTTACAACCAACAAGGGTTGTTGCAAGAAAAGGAATAGAGCATGCAATTCAACTTGTAAGGAAGTTAAATAATCCTAAAATAAAACTTGTTATTACTCACTCAAAAGGAGATGAAGGGCTTGATTATTATAATTGGTTAATAGAGTATGCAAGAAGTGAGAATATTAATATATACTTTGTTGATGATAAATTAAATGTATCTGATAGTGAAAAAGAAAAAGGATATACCTTATGGGATGTCTATCCTTATGCTGACTTTGTTACCTATCCTTCAAGTTTTGAAGGTTTTGGTAATGCGTTTTTAGAAGCAATTTATTATAAAAAACCTTTATTAGTTAATAGATATCCTATTTACATTACTGATATAGAACCTAAAGGATTTAAAACAATAACAATGAATGGATTTTTAACAGAAGACAATATTAAGGAGGTAAAAAGGGTTTTAGAAGATAGTCATTATAAAAAACTTATGGTTGATGAAAACTTTAAATTAGGAAAGAAATATTTCTCTTTTGATGTTTTAAGAAAAAAATTATTATCTATTTTTATTTCATTCTATGGAGTAATTAATGAAAATGATTTTAAAATAGGGTAAAATAAATGAGGATAAAAGCGCTAATATTTGATATATATGGAACAATACTAATACCCTTTGATCCAAAGGCTAAGACAATCTCTGATCCTGGAAAAACTAAAAATATAGATAATGGATTAAAAAAATTATTAGAAATTCTAAAAGAAGAGTTTAAGATACATTTGAATGATTCTGAACAATACATTAGCTATCTTAAAGAAAAATATTTTAAACTAATAGAGTTTCTTCAAAACAAATCTAAAGAAAAGAAAAAAGAGATTGTATCTCCAGAGATTATAATTGAAGAGTTATGGAAAATATTATTAAAAGAAGAGTTCAATCTTAATATTAGTTTAGATAAACTTTCTGAAATTGCTCTTTTGGTTGAAAAAGAGGCAAATCCTACTATTATTGAGAGAGACACATATAAAACTCTAATATGGTTAAAAAATGATTTAAAAAATAAAGGAGTAAAAATTGGAGTGTTATCAAATGCCCAAAGTTATACTCCTAAAATAATTGAAGAAAATCTTTTTAAATATTCCTCTAAAAAAATTAATTTTTTTGACATATTTGATAAGGATATTTGTCTTTTCTCATATAAACTACTCTGTTCAAAACCAGATCCTATAGTTTATCATACACTAATAGATAAACTTTCTGAATATAATATTCCTCCAGAAAATACTCTTTTTATTGGCAATGATGGAATAAATGATATAAAAATACCTAAAGAATTTGGCTTTAAAACCTTATTTATAAATAAAGTTCCTGCAAATATTGATGAAGCCAAAAAATATATGGATTTTGAAGGAGAGGATATATCTATTTTACTCTCTCTTTATGAGAAAGGTAGCATCACCATATGAATAGAATCTATATTTTTTTTCTATAGCATGGCTATAAATCTTATACCAATGAGTTTTTTCTTTTGGTATATCAATAGAATCGTCTAAAAAAGCTGCTATAAGCATTAACAAAGTTGATTTAGGAAGATGGAAATTTGTTATAAGGGCATCTATAGATTCTATTTTATAAGGTGGATATATATAAAGATTTGTATGACCATGGCCATATGAAAAGGTTTTATTTTCCTTATCATATATCGTTTCTAATGTCCTTACAACTGTTGTCCCTGTTGCTATGATTCTTCTATTTTCCATTTTTGCTTTAGTTAATTTTTTAGCAACATCTTTTGATACAAAATACTCCTCATAATGCATTCTATGTTTTGTAACATCAGATGTTTTTACTGGTCTAAAAGTTCCAACACCTACATGAAGGGTAATATATAAAATATCTACTCCTTTTTCTCTTAATCTATGAAGAAGGTCTTCTGTAAAATGGAGCCCTGCTGTTGGAGCAGCTACAGATCCTTCTTTTTGGGCAAAAACTGTTTGATAAAGTATTTTATCTTCGTCTTTATCCTTTCTTTTAATATAAGGAGGTAGAGGAACATGGCCTTTTGAATATAGAAGTTCTCTTATATCAAATTCACTATAACATAGCCTTGTTGCACCTATTGGAGAATCTTTTATTATATTTTTAAAAATAATCTCCTCTCCTGTTTCTAAAATAAACTTTTCTCCAATTTTCATTTTTTTTGTAGGTTTTCCCATTATCTCAAAATGGTGAGAATCAATGATCTTTAAAACAACAATCTCTGCATCTTTACCATTAATTTTACCTAAAAGCCTTGCTGGATAAACTTTTGTATTATTCAAAACTAAAATATCACCTTTTTTGAAATAATCTATAATCTCATAAAAAAATCTATCCTCAATAAGATCTTTCTGATAATGATATACTAAAAGCCTAGAATCTTTTCTCTTTTTTGATGGTTCTTGAGCTATTAAATCCTCTGGTAGATTATAATCAAATAATGAGATCTCCATAACGCATATGAAAATAGATATATTTTCATTCTATTTCAATCTTTTATTAATTTTTTTATCGGGCATTCATTACATTTTGGAGTTCTCTTGGAGCAATAATTTTTCCCAATATTTACAAATAGAGCATGATACTCATTATATATTTTCACATCCTCTGGTATACTTAAATAAAATAATTTTGCTATCTCATCATATTCAATTTTATCACTCTCAATCACCCCATGTCTTAAAAGAATCCTTTTTGTATAAGCATCTACAACAAAAATAGGTTTTTCAAATGCATATAAAATAATAGAATCTGCTGTTTCTTTTCCTACTCCCTTTACTGATAAAAGTTTTTCTCTTAAACTCCATTTATCAATACTAACATCAAATTTTCCACCAAACTCTTTTAACATAAATTCAGCAAAATTTTTTAACTTCTGAGCTTTTTGATTATAATAACCAGATGGCTTAATAAGTTGCGCAAGATAATCTTTATCTAATTCTAAAATCTTTTTAAAATCTAATAAACCTTCTCTTTTTAAATTTTCAATCGCCTTTTCAACATTTTTCCATGTAGTATTTTGAGTTAAAATTGCCCCTATAGAAATCTCTTCTTTTGTCTCACCGGGCCACCAATATTGAGGCCCTAAATAATCGTATAAGTGTTTATATAATAAAAAAAGATCTTTGGAAGAAAGTTGAGGCTCAACTTTTAAATCCATTTTGCTCATGTCCAACTAAAACCCTAATATCCTACCATTATACCAAACCTATATGTCCTAAGTTCATTCACACCCGGATAATCTCCCTCTTCCTCCGCATAAGAAGCAAAACTCACCTTTACGCCTACATATCTAACAAAAAATCCCCATGTAGGATATCCTTGAGAAATCCCTACCATAAAGCCTATAGGAATCCAAGAGACCTCCATACCTGTATTTATCTTTTTCCCTAACGCATAATCTCCTGTTAAATAACTTATAGAGAAGG
>JAMORN010000163.1 GCA_027063545.1 bacterium
ATATCCATTATTGCTTCCTTAAGTTTATAAGCCTTATTCTGGGACTTACCTATAGTAGAGTCCCATCTTTTTTCATATAATTTCAATTTAGATTCCGATAAATCATTTGCTTTTAAAGCCTCAATTGCCACTTCTGCTGCTATTTTGGCAGCATTCAACCCATATGTAATTCCTCCGCCACTTATAGGATTCACCTGTCTAGCTGCATCTCCTATAATCATAAAATTATTTTTTACCAACTTAGGAGCTCTTCTTGCTACAGGCACAGCACCTGTTATAAAATTTAAAACCTTTGCTTGTGGATAAAATTTTTCCATAAAAGAATCTAACAATACCTTTGGAGAATATTTTACAGCTTCTGTTCCTATAATACCAAGACCAATATTAGCAGTATTTTTAGATTTAGGGAATACCCATACATATCCTCCCGGAGCATACTCTTTATTTACATAAAAAATAGCTGATGGTTCTTTTATATCAATATTATAAACAAAATATTGAGCACATATCTCTATATCATTTAAAGGTAAACTTGTATCTATACCATAATCTCTTGCTACTTTACTTTCAACTCCATCTGCTGCAACTATTAATCTTGCATAAAGTTCCTTTTCTCCAGTCATTGTTATAGCTTTTACCCCTACAACCCTTCCATTATCATCTAAAATTAAATTCTTTACATAATACTTTAAAAAGAAAACTCCTCCATTATCCATTGCAATAAATCCTAAAGCCTTATCAAAAATCTTTCTATCTAAAATTAAGGCATAATTATCGCCTAAATCCAATTTAACTTGATAAAGACTTGGGGAATAAATTGTTGCAGAATTAAGTTCATAACTTACCCATCTATCATCAAAATAACCACCTAAAGCCATTTTTAATCCACCAATACCAACACCTTCACCACATCTAACGGGAACTCCTATCTCTCTATCTTTTTCTAATACAGCTACCTTAAATCCTGCTTCTGCTACTTTACTAGCAAAAAAATTCCCAACAGGCCCTGCTCCAACAACTATAACGTCGAATTCTCTATTCATATATATTATCCTTTAACTTATTTTTCTATTTTTAAAGCCTTTGTCGGACAAATCTTTACACAAATACCGCACTCTGTGCATTTAGATTCTAATACTTCAAAATGATTTTCATATAAATTTATAGCATTAAAGGGACAAACTGCTACACATGCCCCACAAAAATCACATTTTTTTGTATCACATATTAACATTTTTTAATCCTCTTTTAATTTTTTCTTTATAGATTCATAAATTTTTTTTAATTTTTCTTTATCTTTTTTTGAAAAAGTATTATTGTTATAAAAGTAAAATAATTTTTTATATAAATCAAAAGCTGCTTGAGTTTTATTTAATTTTTCTAACACAATAGCCTTTTCATACATTAAAACAAACCAATTATAAGGATATTTATCTTTTATTTTATCATAAAATTCCAGTAATCTGTTTGTGTAAAACAAAAATTTATTATGTTTATTCCATTTCTTATAAAGCTTTATAAAATCCCATAAATATAATCTATCTCTATTATTGTTTTCATATCCTTTTTTTATTATAGCCTCAGCGATTTTATAATCTCCTTCTTCAATATATATACCTATTAATGTATGAATAGCCATCTCCTTAGAAAAAAGGCTATTATCTATTGCCTTCCTTAATAAATAAATAGCTTTCTTTTTATTTGTTTTTTCCCTTATACCTAACCACCATAACTTTTCTCCTATTTTCCCTTTACCATAATAATAAAATCCTAAATAATAATAAGCATCATAAAGAGTTGAATCTATGTTAATGCTTCTTTTAATATTTTCTATCCCATCAAATGCATATAATATTCCTTTTAACTGATCATTATCTATCATATAAGCCCCTTTTACAATTTTAATAGCTCCTAAATAATATTCCTTCCAAGCATCATTCTTATATAATTTAGCTAAGGAATCAGTTATTCTCATATAATATAACATATCCTTCTCTTTAAAATTAGAAGCATAATCTAACATAATAGCCCCATATAATAATGTTTTTAAATAGTAGCCTATAGGATCATTAGGATATTTTTTTATTAAAATGTTGTATAAACTATCCACTCTATTATAATCTTGATATGTTAAATAATATATAGATTTTTTGATTAAAATGGAATCTTTATCCCACCATATTGGAGAATCTGCATATATAGAGATACTATAAATATTTACCACAAAGAAAGATATTATAATAATCCAAATCTTTTTAATAAAACACTCCCTTTTGAAAATTGCAAATAGAGTTTTTCATTTAAACTATTAAAAAAATTTATTAATCTATTTTTCTTTAATATTTTATAATATAAAGTATACTTATTGTCAAAAATTATTCCTGTATTTGCTATTAATAAATTATTATCTCTAATTCCTAAATTAGAGTTTATTGAGAAAATAAATCTATAATAATTCTTTGCTATATTCAAAGAAAATTTATCTATTACTCCAAAAGGCGGAGAAAATGATATAACATCTACATTAAATTTTTTTTCTAAAATATATTTTGAATCCTTTAACTCTTTTTCTAATTGGGAATACTCTAAATAACTTAATGGTTTATGAGTTAAAGAATGAGAGCCTATAGAATAACCTCTACTTATGAATTCTTTAATTGTTTCATAATCCAAGGATTTTCTTTTTTTACCTATTACATCCCATAAAAAATATTCTCCTATGTAATTGCCTATAACAAATAGTATACCCTTGAAATCTTTGGGTATACTATTTGATGTAATTAAAAAATTTAAACTTTCCTCAGCATCATCAAAAAAAATTATCACGCCTTTAGAGTTTATTTTATTATTTAAAATATCAATATCCGTATAAAAATTATACCCACTTTCTTTTATCAGCCATAAAAAATCTATAAACTCATTTCTATCCACCTTATTTCCTAAAAAATAAAGGCCTTTATCTTTAAAACCATGAAACCCTATAATGGAAATATTCTTAATATCCATCTATTTTCCCAGTTTAGGATATATAGTATTATGTCTTAATTTATAATATATTAGTGTTATTATGTAAAAGAAAAGGTAAGTAATCAATAAATAAGGAAAAAAAATAGATGTTATAAGCATTAATACACCACCCCCAATTTGATAAGTATAATATAAAGAAAACTCTTTATATTTAAAGATAAATGGTAGCATATAAGAAAAAATTGATGATATTGATGATAATATAACTATCAAATTTTTAGTCTTAACTCCCAATATAAGAGAGATAATCAAAAAAATAATTGATAAAATCAAAGATTTCTTTATACCAATAAAAATAGGAGTTGTAATCTTTCCATTTTTTAGATCTCCCTTAATATCTGGTAATGTAGAACCTATGCTTCCAGCTCCCATAAGAAAAAAATAAGCAACTATATTCAAAAATATATCCTGCTGGAAAATCATATTAAATTTAAATGTATAAGTAGATGAGACATAACCTAAAATAACAGAAACTACCCCATATCCTAGAGCATTGGATAAAAAATCTAGAAATGGTCTTCCTGTAAAATAAAATGGCTTGTTGTTATATAGATAGCCTATAATTAAAGCAATAAAATATAAAATTGCATAGTATATAAAATTGTTAGAAAAAGATATTATAGTAAACCCCACAATTATATAAAAAAATTCAACAACCTTAGCTAATTTAATATTTTTTATTTCTATAAATCCTGGGCCTCTATTAACTTTATCAACCTCATAATCATTTATTCTATTGGATAAAAATATAGATAACATTACAAATGAAAATCCTATTATATTTAATAAAAAATCTTTATTAATATCAAAATAAAAATGTAGAGTTGATAAATCTTTATCCAATAAAAATCCTAAAACCATAAATAAATATACTGTTGGTAAAAGTATCGGACGAGATAAAAAAAATATATCAATTAACTTAATTATCAATAATTTATTCTCCTGTTAATGAAGGATAATTTTTATTAAATCTATATTTATAATAGATTTTTGAAATTAAATATGTAAAAAGTACCACAATCAAATACCATTTATAATAAAAAAATAAAGAAATTGTTACAAAAGCTACTGAAGTCTTAAATGCTATAAAAATAATCTTTTTATTATCATCTCTTAGAAGGTATAAATATACTAAAAGACTACCCAATACACCTATAATAAAAGGACAACTTTTTTCTATTATATCACTTCTCATCAAAAATATACTCAAAAAAGCTAATAACATAAATAAAATAGAGACTTTTATTGTAATATCTTTCCCATATTTTACTACAAACGTAATTTTTCCCGCCTTTCTATCTCCTTGCTCATCAACTATGGTTGTTAATAAAAATATAGCAGCATTACCAAAGGTCATAGGCAAAGAATATATAAAAGCTTCTTTAGAAATATGAGTAATAGATATCCAACCTGCAAGAAATGTTACAAGTCCATGTCCCAAACTATCTGCTAAAAGACCTAATATAGGCTTATTTTTCCATAAAAAAGGTGGAAGATTATAAGTTACTCCAAAAAAAGATGCCATAAAAAATACTAAAACAATATCCCATCTACTATAAAATATTCCCATATATAAAGCATATAAATTTGATATAGAAAACAAAAGAATAGATAATATTATTGCATGGGATTTAGGTACAACATTTTCCGATATTAAAAATAATTTTTTATTTAATTTGTCTGTTTCTATATCATTCAGCTGATTAAAGATATAATAACTAGATACAGCTAGAGAAAAAAATATAATATTAAAAAAAAATTCTTTATTAAAAAATGGAGATATATTATTACCTGAAAATAAAGCTCCATAATAATAACCAAATAAAAAAACCGTCCAAACAGGTACTAACAAAAATAGCCTCATTAAAAAAAGATAATCTATAAATAATCTAAAATAATTTTTCATCATAATTTTCTACTTATTATAGGTAAATATACAGTTATAGAAAAGCCTTCATCAGAAGAATTATCTATTTCTATATCTCCGTTAAAGGCTTTCACCATCTTATTAACAGCATTTAATCCTATTCCTATATGGAAATTAGGATCTTTTGTATAATATAAATTTAATAAATAATCCTCATCATTAATATAGTATCCAACAGAAACAACTTTTATATATAAACTAAAAGACTTATCTGGAATTAACCCAACCCCTACTTTAACCTTTATTTTATTTGAATGTGAATGCTCTATAGCATTAAAAACCAAATTTTCTAATATTCTTTTTAAAAATTCTTTATCAATCAATACATGAGAATATTTTTCTTCTATTTCTATTATAAATTCTATATCCTTATCTATTATTTGGGTTATTTTGCTGTAGTACTCTTGAAACTCCTTAAATAATTCCCTAACATCATATTCTTCTATATTTAACTCTATAGCAGAAGATAATACTTTTATATTAAATAAATCTCTATTTATCTTCTCTGTTAAAAGATCTAACTTTGCAAAAGTATCTGATTCTGCACTTCTAACCAAAATATTTCCACTTAAACTTTCCACTATTTCATTTAACTGTTTACTATATCCTTCTAAAACTTTTATAGGTCCAGATACTATTCTCTCCCATAATTTTTTTATAACTTTTGTCTCATTTTCCTGTATTTGTTGTTTAAAGTATGTAACATCTCTAATAACAATCAAATAAAATGGCTCTTGTATACCCTCTGTGGATCTTGAAACAGAATAGAATATTATTTGATAAGTAAAAATCTTGTTTTGATATGTAACATCCTTGAAAAATGATAACATATTCAATGATGACAAATCTATATATTTATAGTTTAAATCTTTCATAAAATCTAAATCTAAAATATTATCTAATTTTTCTATTTTTAATATTTTTAATATATTATTAGCCTGCCAATTTTTAAAAAATATACTACCATCACCTCTAAATACAAAAATAGCATC
>JAMORN010000164.1 GCA_027063545.1 bacterium
ACTCTTAAAAGAAGATGAAGATTTAAGGGATACATTTAACTATTTTTTTATTGATGAGTTTCAGGATATAAATGCTCTTCAATATAAGTTTATTAAATCATTTAATATTAAATCCCTATTTGTAATAGGAGATAGAAAACAAAATATTTATGAATTTAGAGGTTCTGACTATAGATTTTTTGATATATTAGAAAAGGAGTTTAATGCAAAAAAATTTTATTTAACAATAAACTATAGAAGTGATGAGGATATTGTTAATCTATCAAATAAATTCTTAAATGTAGAGCCTCCTCTTACAGCAACAAAAATCTACAATGATAAATCTATCTCCATATTTGAAGCATCAAACTCTAATGAAGAGGCTTATTTTATTATTAATAAAATAGAAGAGTTAATTGGAGGAATGGGATTTTATAATGTTAATTTTCTTTCTTTAGATAAAGAAAATATATCTTTTAAGGATATTGCTATAATTGTAAGACACAGAAATGTTATAACAAAAATTGTTGAATATCTTAAAAAACGGGGTATTCCATATACAATTGTTGGGGTAAAAGCACCTTGGAGTGAAGATGATTTTGTTATGCTAGTTGAAAAATTAATAGAAAACAAAAAAGATGATTGGAAAGAATATCTTTTTGATAAATTTAAAGAAAAAACTAATGACAGTGTTTATTTAGAAAAATTTGAGTCTATATTAAAAACCTATTCCTCTATAGAAGAACTTTATGACTATATTATATTTAACCCATACATAGAGATTGATAGAGAATATGAATCTGTTAAGATATTAACAATACATGCTTCAAAAGGACTTGAATTTGACAGCGTTTTTATTCCTTCTTTTGATAAAGAAAATTATCCTTCTAAGATATTTAACAATAATATAGATGAGGAAAAAAGATTATTTTATGTGGCAATAACAAGGGCAAAAAGAAATCTATTTTTCTCTTATAACAAACATGTGGGAGAATCTCCTTTTATTGAAGGAATAAAAAATTTAATTTCAAAAGAAAAGATTAAAAAGAAAAAGGATGCTGATCAACTGAAATTTTTCTAAATAAGGGGGATAGTTTTGGCTAAGGTAAGGAGTATTATTGTGGATATTGATAACACGCTCTTATCTCAGGCAAGAAGAATATTAACAGTTATTAGTATGGTAAAGAATACTCCTATTGATATAGAAAAGGTTTTAAATGGAAGTATATCCTTAGAAAAACCTTTGGAGTATTATAAACAAATGAATGAAAAAGAAATAAGGCTTTTTTATTCTATTTTTTTAAGCGATATGTATTATTATGATGAAGAGAAAAAAGAGTATCTTGTTGATCCAATACCTATGAGTAGAGAAATCCTTTGGGCTTTAAAAAAAGATGGTTATAGAATATTCT
Organism: bacterium; assembly: GCA_027063545.1. Lineage (GTDB taxonomy): Bacteria > JAMORN01 > JAMORN01 > JAMORN01 > JAMORN01 > JAMORN01. The sequence continues at coordinate 1,392 of JAMORN010000164.1, forward strand.
ATGTTACAGCACGAATATATAATAATATTGTAAAACAATTTGATATGACTTATAAAATGCTAAAAGATTTTGATTATCCTATAGAAGATAAAGATATGGAACTTATTCTTATGCCCAACGATTATATACCAGATTCTTATGAAGGTTTTTATTCTTTAGCAAAAAAATTCAAAAGGGAAGTATCTAAAGAATTAAAAGCCAAATATAGGGCTTTTATTGGTATTGGGGATTCTTCTTCGGATATAGATGCTTATAATGAAGCAGGTATAGTAAGTGTTCAAGCACGCTTTGTTATTCCAGAATATAAATACTACAATAAAGCAAAAGAAGCTGTATATAAATGGAGTGATTTTCTTGATATTATTGAGAAATATAAAAATGTCTAACTAATAATCGATATTAAATGAAGTTAAATTAAAAATATTTTCTAAAACTGAAGACCGCTTTGAACACCTGGAATATTTTGAAGATCTTTACTATCAAAATAAATATAAAAATAAATCTCTCCTTCACTACCTGCTAAAACCATCCATAATTTACCATAATTGTCATCCCACTCTGCATACCACATCTTTCTTCCCATCTTTATAAGTTGGCCTATTGTAAATTGCCTATCTTCTGATTTTGGCATATAACTTTTTGTAATAGGTCCATACTTGGCAAGAAAAGCTGCTTGATACTTTTGAAATAAATCGGTCCATTCATCTGGAGAATGAGGATTTGAAAAAACAATCCATACCCTTTTTAATAAATTATCATAAAAACCAAAATAAACATCAACAGAATCATACAAAAAATAGTCCCTAAATGTATAATAGGTTAACGGCTCTCCTTGATCCTCTGCTGGGAAAAGCTTATCAAGTAGAATTGATTTTACCTCATCGTAGGTCATTCCAAAAGTAAAATCCTTATATCCTCCTATTGCCTCATAAACTACTTCTGAATAGGAGATTTTAAATAATCCCCCTATAATTAAAAAAACTATTACTATAATAACTGCTAATCTTTTTTTCTTTTTCATAACTAGATATTTCCCAATTGGTTATTTTACCTTATGTATTTAAAATAAAAAATTATTCAAAAAAGTAAATAGTTTTATTCTCATTAATTTCAAACGGAACTCTGTCTTTTAAATCTTTTTTTATTATTAAAACACTACTTGTTTTGCTTTGCAATGCTTCCAATTGTTTCAAATCTTCCTCATTTTCTGGATCATATAAAATTATATTTTCTATCACTTTTAACTGAGATTCTATATTCTTATTTACATAAACCTCTTTTAAATTGTGTTTTAATTCAAAAACAATATTATAATAAAGACTTCTATTCTTTTCTAGGTTATCTGCATATATAATTATTCTACCAACTTGAGAAAGAATATTTTTTAAATCATCTATATTAAATTCTCTTTTTATAAAATCTTTCTCTTCAATTTTTGAAATATCCATATTTTTTAGTTTATTTAAAAACTCAAATCTTCCTTTTGAGCATATAAAATTGTTATCAATCGCTTTTATATGAGAAACATAACTATTATAATAAAATACCTCTACCTTACAATTATCATCACATAAATCACATCTTAATATCTTTGATTTATATTTTATTGGAAGTATTCTATGGGAGTTAGGCTTTTGAATAATCCCTGCTGTTGGACAAACATCAGTACAGTTTCCACAATTATCACAAAAATTCTTATCAAAATCTAAATACATATCAAAGCCTCTTTCAACAAAAGATAACACACCTACCTTATGAGTAGATGAACATACATCAATACATTGACCACAAACAATACATTTATTTCTATTTACTTCAATATTTGGAGTAATATTTTCTATCTTATGATATTTAAAATCTCCTTTATAAGAAAGTTTTATACGATATTCACTTGAATATTCTCTTAATTTACAAGTATGTAAAGCACTACACCCACACTCAAAACATCTATCAGCCTCTCTTGAAGCTTCTTCTTGAGTTATTTCCAATTCTATCTCTCTAAAATCCTTAATTCTCTCTCCTGGAGGGTTTTCTTTAGGCTTTATTCTATTATATCTAAAAATACTCTCCTCAGGAATTATATATGAAATATCCTTTAATATCTTATTTTTCTCTTCCTCACTATCAAAAAATAAATATCTTTTGGAATAAAACTCATATTCTATCTCTTTCTTTTCCAAATAATTTTTAACCTTTTTATATGCTTTTTTACCATGACCTATTGCATCAATAACCACAGATGGCCCTGTTATACCATCTCCTGCAACAAAAAGATCCTCTATTGATGTAGATACCCCCCACTCGTCATAAGTTTCAGGATAACCGTATTTATTTAATACTATTCTATTATCATCTATACCTTTTTTATAAACATCTGTGTCAACCCTTTGACCTATTGCTGCTATAATTATATCTGCTTCCTCAATTTTGTATTCATCAAGTTCTATAAGTTTTCCCTTTTTACTATTTGGATCTTCCTCTATTTTAGTTTTAACAAATCTAATACCCTCTGCTTTATCCTCTTTTTTTAACAACTCCTTAGGAGCCCAGTTAAATTCAAAAATAACCCCTTCTTCTTGAGCATGATAAATCTCCCAAGGATGAGCTGGCATCTCTTTTCTTGATCTTCTATATAAAATCTTTACCTCTTTTGCATTAAGTCTTAAAGATACCCTTGCTGCATCAATTGCTACATCACCCCCACCTATCACTAAAACCTTCTTTCCTGAAATCTCATCTTCCTTTATCTTTCCTAATTTAAAATTAATTAAAAACTCAAGCCCTTTATATATATTTGAAACCTCATACTCTCCTTCAAGACCTAACTTTCTTGAACCCATTGCACCAATTGCTAAAATAACAGAATCATATCCCTGCTTTTTCAAAGAAGAGTATGTAATATCCTTACCAAACTCTACATTATTAATAAAATTTATTCCTAAAGCCTTAAATATCTCAAGTTCCCTATCAAGAAGTTCATCATTTAATCTATAATCTGGTATTGCATACCTTAACATTCCACCAGGCTCAGGAAGTTTATCATAAATATCTACTTTATACCCATCTTTTGCTAAATAATAACCTGCTGTTAATCCTGCAGGACCCTGCCCAATTATTGCAACCTTAAAATTTTTATTAGGAAGTTTATTAGCCTTTCTATACTTATAAGCATTTTCTGCTGCTTTTCTTTTTAAATCATTAATATTTACAGAAATATCAAGATGCTGTCTATTACAATTATATTCACATTTTCTAACACATACCCTTCCACATACTATTGGTAAAGGATTATCCTCTCTAATAACCTCATCTGCTTCTATATATTTTCCTTCTTTTACTAACTTTAAATAAGATTGAATATTAACATTTGCAGGACATGCCTCTCTACATGGGGCAATACAATCAGCAAAATGATTGGATACTAAAAGACTTAAAGCCTCTTTTCTTGCATCTTTTACCTTTGGTGTATTGGTATATATTTTTATCCCTTCCGAAATCTTTGTTGAACAAGAAGGTACATTCATCCTTCTTCCATTTATCTCTACCTCAACAACACAAACAAAACAACTATTTTTATGGCCAAGTCTTGAATTATAACATAAAGTTGGAATCTTTATATTAGCATATTTCTCTACAGCTTTTAAAATTGTTAAATCATTCTCTTTTATGTTGTACTCTTTATCATTTATATAAATTTTCATACTATCATTCTCCAGATTTAAGAATCTTTATATATAGCCTTTGTTGGACAAATTCCTATACAAGACTCACACTTTATACAACCATCTTGATTTATTCTATACTTTCCATTCTCAAGTTTAATAATTGTATTTGTAGGACAAACATTACTACACGCACCACAACCAATACATTTATCCTCATCTATAACAACCCTTATTAATGCCTTACATACCTTAGCAGGACATCTCTTTTCTCTAATATGAGCTAAATACTCATCTCTAAAATACTTAAGAGTTGTAAGTACTGGATTTGGGGCAGTTTTACCTAAAGCACACAAAGAATTTTCTTGTATTTTTTTTGCTAAATCCTCAAGTTTATCTAAATCCTCTTCTTTCCCTTCTCCATTTGTTATTCTCTCAAGAATCTCAAGCATTCTTTTTGTCCCAATTCTACAAAAAGTACATTTACCACAAGATTCTTTCTGGGTAAAAGAGAGAAAATACTTGGCTACATCAACCATACAGGATGTTTCATCTAAAACTATAACACCTCCAGAACCTACTATAGCACCAACTTTTTTTAACTCTTCATAATCAATTTGAGTATTAAATAAAGATTTAGGAACGCAGCCTCCTGATGGCCCTCCAATCTGAACAGCTTTAACCTCTTTATCCTCCTTAATACCACCACCTACTTTAAATACTAAATCTTCAATTGTTATTCCAAAAGGAACCTCAACAAGCCCTGTATTTTTCACTTTACCTGCTAATGAAAATACCTTTGTACCTTTAGATTTATCTGTTCCATACTTGGCAAACTCTTTTGCAGAATGTCTTATTATCCATGGAATATTGGCAAATGTCTCTACATT
>JAMORN010000165.1 GCA_027063545.1 bacterium
TTCTAAAGATTAAGAAGGGCTTAAGTGCTTATATAATTTTTAATGGAAAAAAGATAAAAGGATATATTTATTCAAAACCTAAATATTTAAGTTCTATTGATAGAGCTGGAGAAGTAGAGATTTTACTAAAAGTATTCCCTAAAAATTTACTGCCAGGTATGAGTGTAAATGTAGAGATTCCGTATAAAAAAGAGAAAGTATATGCTATAGATATGGCAAGTGTTATATTAGATCCTATATCAAGAAAGAATTTCATCTATATAGTTGACGAAAATAATATAATAAAAAGGGTATTTGTTAATATAATAGACTATTATAAAAATTATGCTATATTAGATAATTTAGATACTAATATAATAAATGAAGATACAAAGATTGTTCTAAAAGGTGCTAATGTGGTAAAAGAAGGAATAAAGGTTAGATATTAATTAAAATTTAGTATAAAATTTGGAGGTATGATATGTTTCTTGCTAAAATAGGTGTAAAAAGACCGGTTGCAACTTTAATGTTATTTTTGGCAATTTTTTTAGCAGGTAGTGTTGCCTTCTATAAGCTTCCTCTTGACTTATTGCCAGAAGTAGAGATGCCTACAATTACTGTTATGACTGTATATCCAGGTGCTGATGCTAAAACAATTGAAGAAGAAGTAACAAAAAAATTAGAAAGTTATTTAGCAACCGTGAGTAATTTAGAGGAAATAAAAAGTATTTCAAAAGATAATGTGTCATTTATTACTTTAAAATTTTCTACGGATGAAGAAATTACTACAGCAGAAAATAATGTAAGAACAGCTCTTGAATTTGCAAAACCCAACTTGCCTTCAGGAATAAAATCTCCAGTAATTTATAGACTTGATATGTCTCAATCACCGATTCTTGAATATGCTATTATTTCGTTAGACTCAAATAATGTTGGATTAAAAAAGTATGTAGAAGATAATATTGCTGATGAATTAAAGAAAGTAAAAGGGGTAGGAACGGTTTTAACAATAGGAGGTAAAGAGAGAGAAATTCAAATAAAATTAGATAGAAATAAATTAGAAGCTTATAATATAAGTTTTGATCAAATATCTAATATTTTAAAGATGGAAAATTTAAATATTCCAGCAGGAGATATAAAAACAGGTGATTTAGATTTTGCGATTAGAATACCAGGAAGAATTACATCTTTAGATGATATAAAAAATATCCCTATTACATCTTTTGGAGGGGAGGTAGTATATCTTAAAGATATAGCAGATATACAGGATACAATAGAAAAAAGTGATGTATATACTGCAGAAGGTTATAATGATGCAATTTTTCTCGCAGTTACAAAACAATCAGGAGAGAATACTCTTTTAGTAGTTAATAGAGTAAAGAAAAAGGTAAAGGAGTTAGAGGCTCTTATGCCTTCAAATGTAAAAATTGTATTAGGAAGAGACAATTCCGAAATAATAACATATGCTATAAATAATTTGATGAGTACAATTTTTTATGGAGCTATTTTTATTATATTAGTTGTATTTTTCTTTTTAAGAAATATCAAAAATACTCTTATAATAATTTTTACTATACCTTTTTCTTTAATAATAGCATTTATATTTATGTATTTAAATGGTTATACTATTAATGTACTAAGTTTAATGTCTCTCGCTGTAGCAATAGGTATGGTTGTAGATAGTGCAATTGTAGTGTTAGAAAATTCTATTCGTCACATAGAAAAAGGAGAAAAACCTTCTTCTGCAGCAATATTTGCAACCAGTGAGGTAGGTTCAGCTATAGTAGCCTCTACATTAACAACTATAATTGTACTTCTTCCTCTTTTATTTTTAACAGGTATTATTGGAAAATTATTCGGACAGTTTAGTATTTTAGCTTCTATTGTATTATTAGGATCGTTATTTACAGCTTTAACATTTACTCCTATGTTAGTATCTAAATTAATAAAAAGAGAAGAGATTATAAATCCTAAACATTCTAAATTATATAAGTTAATGGAAAATACTTTTAATACAATGGAATCATTTTATGTAAAGATATTAAATTGGGCTTTAGACCATAAACTTTTAGTAATAATAATTAGTACTTTATTTTTTATTTTTACATTATATGGTATAAAAATGGTTGGGACAGAATATATTCCTGATATAGATACAGGAGATGTAACTGTGGTTATAAAGCTTGAACCAGGTACTAGGGTAGAAAAAACAAAGAAAGTGGCAGATAAAGTTGTAGGAATAATAGAAAGAAATTTTAAAGATGTAGAAAATATAACAACTATTGCTGGACAAACAGAACAAGGACTACTTTCTTTGGCTGGATATGAAGAAGGAACAAATATTGCAACTATATATTTAAAAATAAAAAAGAAAAGTAAAAGAACTCAAAAATATTCATCTGAAGAAATAGCAAAGATGCTAAGAGATTCTATATTGAAAGAAATACCGGGCGTTATAGATGTCAAAGCTACAGCAGCAGTGATAGCACAATTTATAACGGGAGGTTCTAAAGTAGAGTTAAGGTTATATGGAGATGATATTGATACTTTAAAAATATATGCAAATAAAATTAAAGATTTATTGAGTGATGTAAAAGGATTAACCTCTTTATCTACTGATATAAATGAAGTAAAAAAAGAGGTCCGAATAAAAGTTGATAGAAAAAAGCTAGAATTATATGGGATAAATATGGCTATGGTAGGGTTGAGTGTTAGAAAGGCAATATATGGGGAAAAAGTTGGAAAACTTAAAGAAGGAAATAATGAATATGAAATAAGAGTTATTTATGATGATAAATATAGAAGAACTTTTAATGATATAAAAAATATTTTAATTCCAACTTTAACTGGCAGAATGGTTCACCTTTCAGAAATAGCAAATATTGAGATAGGAGAAGTACCTATAAATATAATAAGAATTAATCAACAAAAAGTCGCAACAATAACAGGAGATTTAGATGGTACTCTGCCTTTAGGTGATGTAAAAACAAATATAGAGAAAAAACTAAAAACATCTCTTTTCTTACCTAAAGGATATAGATTAGAATTGGCAGGATTTTTTAAAGAACAAAAAAGTACTTTTAAAAATTTAAGTTTCTTCCTTCTTGTTGCAATTATTCTTGTTTATATGGTAATGGCGGGACAATATGAGGCGTATAGAGATCCTTTTATAATAATGTTTTCTGTTCCTTTTGCAGCTAGTGGTGCTTTTATAGGATTTATATTAACAGGAACAACAATATCTGCTATTTCATTTTTAGGTATAATAATTCTTGTAGGAATTGTTGTTAATAATGCTATAGTGTTAGTGGATTACATAAATCTTCTTAGAAAAAGAGGATATAAGTTATATGATGCAGTTAAACAAACTGCTAGATATAGATTTAGACCTATTCTTATGACAGCCACAACTACAATTTTAGGTTCTCTCCCTATGGCGTTATCCAGAGGTGAAGGTAGTGAACTTTGGAATCCATTGGGAATAACAATTGTATCAGGGCTTTTAGTATCAACAATGGTAACATTGATATTTGTGCCTGTACTTTATACAATTTTTCATAGAAAGGAGGAATAATATGGTATTTATATGGTCATATCCACAAGATGAGATTATTGTAGAAAAGAGCTATTATATTGTTTTTTTGGTTTATAATGAAGCAATAAGAGAAGAAGTTTTATCTATAATTAGAAAATACAATATTGAAAGCTATGATATCGTAGAATCTATTATAAATAAACCTAGACATGGAGAACCAAGATTAAAAGATGATGTATGGCCTGGAGAAGGTGAGATGTTAAGTTTTATTTGTGATTCGTCTTTAAAGGAAAAAGTGAAAAAAGATATAATAGAATTTAATAAAAATGTTGTCCATGAGAATGAAATAATAAAATTATATACATCAAAAATAGAGGATTTAGTATACTAGATATTATTGAAAACTTAGTAAAATAAATTTAGATCTTTGTTCATTAGTAAGCCATTTATTTCCATCATCTAGTTTATTAATATGCTCACTAAGAAGAATTAAAGACTCTCCGAAGAGTTTGATCTCTTCGGAGAGCCATATATTTTTATCTATCCTTCTCATTATTATCCTCTTTTATTTTGTTTTTAAAGTAATCTTTTTAGATTTCTTTTCTTCTTTTTTAGGTAATATTATAGTTAATACTCCATCTTTAAATTCAGCTTCAATTTTTTCTATATTTATATCATCGGCTAATTGAAAACTTCTTTTAAATTCTCCATATACTCTTTCTGAATAATAATAGCCTTCCTCTTTTTTGTTTTCTTCTATTTCTTCTTTTTTTACTCCAGATATAGTTAATACATTATTTTCATCAATCTCAATAGAAATATCATTTTTATCTATACCTGGTAATTCAGCTTTTAGTATGTATTTATCTTTTTTTTCGATAATTTCAACAGCAGGGATTAAATCATATCTTCTATTTTCTAAATTAAACATGCTAGAGAATAACTTGTCAACTTCATTTAATACATTTATTGGATTATATTCTAAAATGTTCATAGCCTACCTCCTTTTTTGTTTATTTTACTTTTATAGAAATCTTTTTAGGCTTTTTTTCTTCTTTTTTAGGTATCACAATTTTTAATATACCATTTTGATATATAGCATCTATTTTATCTGCGTCAGCAATATCTGGAAGTCTAAATTGTCTTTCAAACTTTCCATATTTTATTTCAGAGTATATTACGTTATCTTCCTCTTCTCTTTTTTCTTCTTTCTTTTCTCCATAAATTTTTAAAATATTATTTTGAGTTTCAATAATTATATCTTCTTTGTTTATACCTGGTACTTCCATTTGTAAAATAAAGCTATCTTCTGTTTCTTTTAAGTCAATAGGGAATTTTATAGGGATTTCATTAACTTCATCAAAAAATCTATCAAGTATTGAATTTAAAAAGTCTCTTTTATACTCTTTTATATTTGCCATTTCACCCTCCTTTGTTAGTTTTTTTGTTTTCTATTTATATAAAAAACAAATATAATGCCAAATTATAATTTATTATTTTTCAATATGTTGTAACAAAAAGTAGAAAAAATAAAAAGATATTAATATTTTTTGAAACAGATAATTTTAAAGATAAAACATTAAGATGTTTAATATTTTAATTAATATTTAATATGAATTCTCTTTTTTCAATTTTTATATATATTCTATTCTCATCTATTTTATATTCTATAATATTGTATCTACCAATATTTTTTTCATTTTTTAGAATATTATCTTTATCTTGTTCAAAGAATAAATAAAATCCATTTATGGAAAAGCTACTCCATAAAATTAGGTATATTCCATGTTCAAAAAAGAATACATCAAAGAATTTTGTACTTTCAAATGAGTATTTCTTACCATTAAATTTATATTGGGTGTATATCTTTTTATATGTTTTTTGAGCTTTTTGTTCAAGAATTTTAAGAGTTTTTTTCTTTTTTGTAAAAGAGTATATTACTTTAATAATTATTCCAAAAATAATTCCACCTACTATAAAAAGAAAATTTTCCATAATTTTATTCCTTTATTTTTTATTTTTATTTTTGTTATGAAGAAAAAAATAAATTTTTATCTTTCATTTTTTACATTTTTTATAGTTGTAGCATTAGTATTATTTCAGTGTTCTAGTAGTCTGAAAAAACAAGAAACTTCCTTTATTCTGAAAGATACTACCCAATCTTTACATGAAGAATCATATAATGAAGAAGACTTTTTATTAAATGAAAATGCTAATATAGCTGATGTATTTGATTTTGATAGAGATATAACAGTTAAGAATTCGTTAACTCATAATATATGGATAAAGGTTGCGTTAGATAGATATAAAAGGGAGGTGCTACTATTTAATATCTCTGGTGGAGTTATTATTTATAGTAAAGATAATAATAATTTTAAACCTGTTATGAAATATAAACCTAACAAAGAAGAGCAGTTTAGA
>JAMORN010000166.1 GCA_027063545.1 bacterium
TAGACCCAGAGGATATAGCTAAATTAATAATAGATTAATATAAGAAATAACGGGGTATTTATGCCTTTAGATCAAGCTGAAAATTTAAGACGTCTTGTAGAACAAAAAAAAGGTAATTTTTCAAGGATATTAAAACATACTATATGTATTACCTCTGGTAAGGGTGGTGTAGGAAAAAGTAATATTGCTCTTAACCTAGGTATAGTATTATCTAAATTGAATAAAAAAGTATTATTATTTGATGGGGATATATCTTTGGCAAATCTAAATATTTTATTAGGGGTATCTCCTGATTATAATATATATAATCTAATTAAAGGAGATAAAAATATTAATGATGTTATATTTCAAACTCAATATAAAGGGTTAGATTTATTACCGGGAAGTTCAGGTATAAAAGAAATAACAAATTTAATGGACTATGAGATAGATAGATTAAAATCTCAGCTTCAATTATTAGAAGATAAATATGATTATATAATTGTGGATACAGCTGCTGGAATAAGTAATATAGTAATGGGATTTGTCCTTTCATCTGATATGGTTCTACTAGTGGTAACTCCTGAAACTACTTCAATAACAGATGCTTATGCATTACTTAAGATAAGTGTAAATGAAAAACGAGATATAAATGTTAAGATAATAATGAATATGGTGGATTCTAAAAAGCATGGGAAGGAGGCATTTAATAAATTTAATCTTCTATCTAAGAAGTTTTTGAATAAGGAATTAGAATTATATGGAATAATCGAAAAGGAAAAGAAAGTATCAGAAGCTGTGATTATTCAGACACCTATAATAGAATATGCTCCTAATTCGTCTTTTGCTTATGCTATAAAGAATATTGCAAATTTAATAGTTAAAGGAATTAAACCTCAAGAAGAAAAAGATTCATCTTTTGTAGAAAAATTTCTTGAAAAAATGAAAAATTTTAATATTTATAAGTAATAGGAGCTATGAAAAAGAGTTTTCTACGTCTAATATTTTATTTGATGGTTCTTAAGTTTTTAATAGCAGTTATGCCTAATTTTAAAGATATTGATATTGCTTTTAGTATAGTATCTATAGTTGGCATAGTTTTTGTATTTGATATTGTTATAGAGATAACAAAGATAGTATACAATGATATATTAAATTCTTCTGAAGAAGTTAAGAATAGAGTACAATAAAAAAATAAAAAGGTAGAGTTATGAAAGAGACAAAGAGTTCCTACCAAATAGAAGAAAAGCAAGAAAGGTTAAATCAGTTATGGGATGAATATTTAAAAACAAGGAAAAAGAGTATAAGGGATAAATTAATAGTAGAATATTCTCCTCTAGTAAAGTATATAGTACTTAGATTGGCTTCTGATTTACCAAGTTCTGTTGAGATAGAAGATTTGATAAGTGTAGGTATAATGGGATTAATAAAGGCAATAGAAAATTATGATCCTAAATTTAATACGAAATTCGAGACATATGCTACAATAAAAATAAAGGGAGCTGTATTAGATGAGCTAAGAAGGTTGGATTGGGTTTCAAGGGGAACTAGACAAAAGATTAAAATGTTAAATCAAGCTTATCAAGAGTTATCATCAAAGTTAGGAAGAGCACCGTATGACGAAGAAGTAGCTGAATATTTAGGAATTTCAAAAGAAGAGTTTGATGACTTAACATCCAATATTGCGCCAGTTGTTTTTTCCTTAGAAGATGTATTATATAGTGGGAAAGATGATAATGATGTAAGATTTGAGGATATGATAAAGGATGAAAGCACAGATAATCCATTAAAAAACATAGAAATACAGCAATTAAAAGAAATTTTAAAAGAAGCTATAAATGAGTTACCAGAAAAGGAAAGGATAGTTATAGCTTTGTATCATTTTGAAGAGTTGTCTTTAAAAGAGATAGGAAAGGTACTAAATATT
>JAMORN010000167.1 GCA_027063545.1 bacterium
GGTATCTCAACTTCACACTAAGGCTATAATGAAATTAAAAGCTAAGGTAAAGACAAAATTTTTGGAAAAAGGGCAAAGGGAAAAATGATAGATAAGATTATTCATATGTTTCAAAGATTAAATTTTGTGGATAGAATACAAGATATGCATCATGCTCAGATATTAAGAGATGAAGATATAAATGAAAATATAGATAAAAAGAAGTCAGAAGATAGGGTTGATAAGATAGAGGATATAATAGAGTTAGAATTAATTAAACCTGTAGATGAGAAGGAAAAAAAAGACCAAAATAGAAGGGAAAGAAAATCCTTAGAAGATAAGAAGAAAGGAAAATTTATAGATAGGTTAGCTTAAATTTATGACAAATAATCGTAAAAATATACAAAATGATAGTTTAAGAAAAAAGATAGAGAGTATTATAAAACTTCCAGCTTTACCAACAATAGTTTCAAAGATACTTCAGCTTATAGATAATCCCAGAGGTACAGATGTTAATACATTAAGTAAGTTAATATTAAGTGATCAAGTTTTAACAACAAAAATTTTAAAGGTAGCAAATAGTCCATTTTATGGATATGCAGGCCAGATATCAACAATCCAAAGGGCTATAGTTGTTATAGGTTTTAATGAGGTTAAGTCTATTCTTTTGTCATCTTCCATTATGAATATGTTTAAGATGGATGACAGAGATTTTAGTTATTTTAAGTTTTGGGAGCATAGTGTAGCTGTTGCTATTATTATGAGGATGCTTTCTAGAACTTATTATTATATGATAAGTGGAGAAGCTTTTGTTAGTGGTTTAATTCATGATATAGGAAAAATTATTATACATCAATATCTCTACACTGATTTTAAAGAAATAATGAAAAAAATGAGAGAAGAAGGAAAATCTTATTTGAGAGCAGAAAGGGAAGTTTTAGGTGTAACCCATTCAGAGATAGGTAGTTGGTTGTTGAAAAAATGGAATATGCCCCCAAATTTAATAAATTCAGTATTATATCATCATAATCCAGAATTAGCAGAAGAGGATAAGCCTTTAGTAGCGTTTGTTCACTTTGCTGATTATTTAGTAAAAAGATTAAAAATAGGTGATTCTTTAAATAATGAAATTACTATTTCTGATTCTATATGGTCTATTTTTGAGGAGAATGGTATAGATATTGTCCCAGAGGATATTGATTTAATTTTAGAAAGAGCTAAAAGTGAAGTAGATAAGACAGAGGGGTTTATTTCTTTACTAAAATGAATAACCAGATAGTGTTATTATGAAGGAATTTGATATAGAAAGATTAATTTATTTCTTTAATAAGGTTCTTAATTATAAAGATATAAAAAATGTAGCTAAATTTCTTATTAAAGAATTAAAGCATATATTTAATATTGAACATTATGCCCTTTATATCAATAAAGATTTCTCTACCCCATATAATTTTAGAATTGAATATAGTAGCGACCTTCCTGAGGATCTAAAAGAAAAATTTCAATCCTTTTATGATGAGGCTATAGTATATTTTGCTATTAATGATAATAAAATAAAGTTTATTCCAGATATAGATGAAGGCTCAGATAGTATCAAGTATTTTATAATGCCTTTTGTGGATAAATCTAGAGTTATAGGTTATTTAATAGCCTATGGGGAATTTAATGAAAGTAAGATAACATCTAATTTAGAGAAGTATTTAAATTATTTAACTTATTTAAGTGCTGTAGTAATAGAGAATGTATATCTTTTTCAGGAAGAGGATAGTATAAATCAACATTTAACTAATATAATAGAATTTGGAAAAGATATATTTAGCAAAATTGAAGAGAAAGAAATTATATCAAAGTTTATAGAATTATTAAAGAGAGAATTTAAATATGATGAATTGTTTATTATTGAAAAATATGTAAAAGAAGATGAAGCTGGAATTAAGTTTATATACAGAACATCACCTATAGAAATAAAGAACAACAATTTAAGAATATTAAGTAGAAAAGTAAATATTACTTTTATAGATAAAAACCATCATCTTTTCTACGAATTAAAAAAATACTTTAATTTAAACTATGCAATTATTTTACATATTACTCTATCAGAAAAGGATAAATTATTTGCAATTATAGGATATAAAAAGCCAGAGGAGATATTTTTTAGATCATCAAATAAGACTACAATAGAATACTTAGAGATTTTATTAACATATTTAAAACTAGCTATAAATAATACTAGATTGTTAAAATCAAATATAAAGGCAAAAGAGGAAATAGAACAAAAAAATCTTCAATTATTTCAAGCTTCTAAAATGGCCGCTATAGGAGACTTTGCAAGTGGAATAGCCCATGAAATTAATACCCCCCTTCAGATTATTATGGGTAGATTACAGTTAATTTCAATAAAAACAAAAGATGAGGATTTATTAAAGGATATAAATATCATTTATGAAGAGACAAAGAGAATAGCTTCTTTAATAAGAAATTTACTAGAATTTGCCAGAGGTGGTAAGGATTCAGAAGAAGATTTTGGTGAAATTGATCTAAGAGAAATTATAGATAGTGTATTAGGATTATTAGAACACCAAATAGAAAAGGATAATATAAAAATTAGAAAAAGAGGTTGGAATAAAGAAAAAATAATTATAGGACATAGCAACTCCTTAAAACAAGTATTTTTAAATTTAATAAATAATAGTAGACAGGCATTGATGGAATGGGATGGAAAAAAAGAAATAAAATTATGTTTGGAGGAAAAAGAAAATAAAATAATAGCAAAAGTAATAGATACAGGTCCTGGAATACCCAAAGATAATATAGAAAAAATTTTTCATCCATTCTTTTCTACAAAAGAATTTAAAGGAGGAATTGGTTTAGGTCTTGCTTTGGTTTATAATATTGTTCAAAAGCATAATGGAAGAATAAAAGTAAAAAGTATTCCCGGGGTTCGAACAACATTTACTCTTGAATTTCCAAAGGTAAAATAACTCTTGACTTTAATATAATATAAAATTATTTTTAATACACCGAATTTGAATAAGCGAGTGTAGCTCAGTTGGTAGAGCACTTCGTTGCCAACGAAGTGGTCGCGGGTTCGAATCCCGTCACTCGCTTAGAAATGAAAATAAGAAGAAGGTATATTAATAAAAAAAAGGGAGAGAATTGAAACAAAAAATTCTCTCCCTTTTTTTATTATTTTATAGTTTTTTTTCTATTAAGGAGAAAGTTTTATGTATTCTTTAGAAGATAGAATAGAAGAATTAATAAAAGATATCTTAGATTATTATAAAGTAGAACTTTTTGGTATTAAAATAGGAAGTTATAGAAAAAAGAAGAGACTCCAGATTTTTATAGACGAATATGAGGGTGGTATTACCTTAGATAAGTGTGCAGTGATTTCTAAAGAGATATCTTTAGTATTGGATAATAGCAATATAATACAGGATAGCTATATTTTAGAAGTTTCTTCTCCAGGGATAGATTGGCCTATTGTAAGTGATAAGGAATTAAGAAGAGTTTTAAATAGAATTTTGAAGGTTGTTTACAAGGAAGAAGATAAAGACGGAAATTTAAAAACAAAGACTATTATAGGAAAATTAAAAGATTTTAATGATGAATATATAATACTAAAGTTAGATAAAGAGGATAAGAAGATTTTTAGAGGAAGTATTGAAAGTATTAAACAGGAAATTAAATTTTAAAAATATTTGGAGGAATGAGTATGAGGACATTAAAGCCAGAAGTATTATTTGACATGTTAGAAGAGATAGCTAGAGAAAGAGAGGTATCATTAGACTTAGTTTTACAATACTTTAAAGAAACATTAACATCTGTAATATCTAGATTTTATAATTTAGACGAAGATAAAGTAGAAATTAATTTAAATAAAGATAAGAAGGAATTTAATATCTTTATAAAAAAGAAGGTTGTTGAAAAGGTAAAAAATCCTAATAAAGAGATTTCTTTAGAAGAAGCCA
>JAMORN010000168.1 GCA_027063545.1 bacterium
GAATATTTTAGAGATTGTATTTTCTGATCCTTCTTTTTTAATAGATTTATATATCTATGATACAACAAACACAAATGATATAATGAAAATAGTATCTTCTATAGGAATAAATGCTTTAACAAATTTCGTTAAACAATTGCCTATATATCCTTTATCCTTGCAAAATGAATATAAAAATATATTTAATATTGAAAAAAAATTGAAAGAACTTAAAAAAAATATTTTAATATTTAATTTAATTTTTAATAATGATAAAGATATAAATTTAATTAAATCAGTTTATTTAATTAAAGAATGGAAGGAGTTCTTCGCTTTATATTATAATTCTTCTCTTTTAATAAATAAAAGATATGAAGAAATTAACAGTAAATATATGAAATTTCTCCAGCAAAATTTGGGGGATAAAGTAATATATAAAGAATTGAATAATCCGGAGATAGTAAAAAAAATTGATGAAATTAAATTTTTACTAAAAAATCCTGAAAAAATAAAAGAACATCCTAAAAAAGATGAAATTCTTTCTTTATTAAAAAAAGAAATAACTATATATGATATAAACTTTCTAAATAAATATATTTTTTATCTAGAAGAAAATAATGATGTTTTAAAATCTGAGATATCAAAAGTAAATCTTAAATTAAAAGAAAATACTGAAATATTAAAATTTTATAAACTTATTATTGATGTTATAAAAGATGTTGTAGACATAGAACATATTGCAAATTTAAAAAATGTATATAATATAATCTTAAATAAAATAAATGATTACTTTAGTGTATTTTTATTAAATAAAGAAAACTTAATATCTTCAAAAGGACAGAGAAAATTATCAAAAGAAGAACTATATGAAATTAAAACTACTCATAATGATGTTAACATCTCATCTACCAAATATTTAAGTAAAATAGAGTTTTTACCTCAAGATTTTTATTTATATAAAATTACATTAAACAAAGATTACATATTAATTTTATCTAAAAAAGAAAAATTATCAACTAAAGAACTGCAAATATTAAAAGAATTCGAAAATATTCTCCAATTAATAGGATCTTTATCTGATATGTTTAATAAAAAACTTACACAATTAAAAGAAAGTGAAGAAAAGAATATAATAGGTCAAACACAAGAGCTTTTAAATTCATACTACCATATATTAAAAAAATACTCTAATATTGATTACTATAAATTTGAAGATGTTAAAAAGATAATTGATATACTTAATAAGGAATTTATAAAATTAATGGATAAATTTAAAACAAAGGTATTAAAAACAGGGGAGAACTAATATGCCAAGAAGAAAAAAAACAGAAACAGCAAAAAAAACAACTTCTTCAGCTGAAATAAAAACAAATCATATTCTTGCAAATAAAAGCATAATAGAAGAGGAAATTATTCAAAAAATAAGAACAGATAAAAACTCTAATATATTAAATTTAAATGAACTTAGAAGAATGTCTATAGATCAACTTATAGAAATGGCAGAAAATATAGGGCTTGAGGATTATTCTCGTTTAAAAAAGGCTGAACTTGTTTTTAAGATTTTAAATCAAAAGGCTAGAAATGAAAATGTAGAATTATTTGGGGGTGGAGTTTTAGAAATATCTCACAATAACAATTTTGGTTTTTTAAGAGCAAGTGAATATCATTACAAGCAAAGTTTATCAGACATATATGTTCCTCCTCAAATAATAAAACAATATTCATTAAAAACAGGAGATGTTGTCTTCGGGAAGTTAAGACCTCCTGATCCTACAAGAGAAAAAGACAATTACTTTGCTCTTCAAGTAATTGGTCATATTAATTATGATGATCCAGAAGTTTGTAAAACAAAAATTCCTTTTGAGGATTTAACACCTATTTTTCCAAACGAAAAATTTAATCTAGAATATGATCCTTCTGAAGTTTCAACAAGACTTATTGATATGTTTGCTCCTATTGGTAAAGGACAACGTGCTTTAATAGTTGCTCCTCCTAAATCTGGTAAAACAATAATCCTACAACAAATAGCTAAAGCGATTGTAACTAACCATCCAGAAGTAATTGTGATAGTTCTTCTTATAGATGAAAGACCTGAAGAAGTTACAGACTTTAAAAGAGTTTTCTCTGATAAAGACAATGTAGAAGTTGTTGCTTCAACATTTGACGAAGATCCAAAAAATCATATCCATTTAGCTGAACTTGTAAAAGAAAAAGCAAAAAGATTTGTAGAACATGGTAGAGACGTTGTTATTCTTCTAGACTCTATTACTCGTTTAACAAGAGCTTATAACGCTACTTTAAATAGTAGTGGTAAAGTTTTATCTGGTGGTATAGATGTAAATGCATTTAGTGTCCCAAAAAGTTTTTTTGGTGCTGCTAGAAAAATAGAAGCTGGTGGTTCCCTTACTATAATTGCTACCGCTTTAATTGAGACTGGTAGTAAGATGGATGAGGTTATTTTTGAAGAATTTAAAGGTACTGGTAATATGGAACTAGTTCTTGATAGAAAAATGGCTGATAGAAGAATATTCCCTGCTATTGATCTTATAAGAAGTGGTACAAGAAGAGAAGAACTTTTATTAAGGGAAGATATTAAACAAAGGGTATGGATTTTAAGAAAAATCTTTGCTGAAACTTTTACCAATTCTGGAGAGATTATATTAAAAATAAAGGATAAAATAAAAGAATTCCCAAATAACGAGGAATTTTTAAGTAACTTACAAAATATTAAATTTTAAATTATTTTAAATAGAATTGAATTATACTTATTTTGATTTAATAATATGATTTAATATAATTAAGATATAAAATCTTGACATATTTTTATTGGACCCACATAGTAAAGACTTAAATTATATGGATTAAAGAAAAGTTTAACTACTTTTATTTTAAACTTTTCTTTTTTTAATGCTTCCTTTAAAAATTTATAAAAATTACCTTCTTTATTATTTGGTCTAAAGCAGGAGCAATCTACAAAACTTAAAAAAAGTATATATGCATAAGTATTTTTTTCTTTTTCAATAATAGAAACTAACTCTTCTATATGTTTTTCTCCTCTTTTTGTAGGACTATCGGGAAATAAACATATATTACCTTCTCTTAATGTAACACCTTTTACTTCTATCCAATACCTTTTTGTTTTACTCTCCACAAAAAAATCTATTCTAGAATCACCTAATTTTTTTTCTTTATATACAATAAATGGTTCTTCTAATTCTAATATATTCTCCTCTATTAAAAAATTAGCTATTTGAGAATGATATTTAGGATTTAAAAATATGAAATTTTTAAACTCATCTTCTATAGCAATTAAATCATATTGAGTTTTTCTTGACAAATTACTTTCTATATATCTAACAATAACCTTTCTTTTTTCCTTTAAAAGTTCATTTAATCTCCCAGAATCTGAAAGATGAACCTCCACATCTTTCTTTATGATACTATTAGTGTTACTATCTATTAAATCACAAATAACTAAAAATCTATTTTTTCTTTCCTTAAATATGCCATAAAATATATTTTTATTATCAAGCGAAAATATTAACTTCATTTTTATTCTTTTCTACATTCTTTGCAAATTCCATAAAAGTAAAATTGATAAAAATCAACACTATGTCCTTCTATTTCTTTTATCTCTGGAAGATTAAGATTATCAGACATAATGTCATAAATTTTTCCACACTTTAAACATTTAAAATGAGAATGGGGTTCTGTATTGATGTCATATCTTACAACCTCTTCCTCTAATGTCAAAGGAACTACTATATTATGTTTAACAAAAAGTTTCAATGTATTATATACAGTAGTTAATGACAAAACAGGTATAGTTTGCTTAAGGTGGGAATAAATCTCTTCAGCTGTTGGATGAATTCTATTCTCCAAAAGAAATTTTAAAATATTAACACGATGAACAGAAGGAGACAATCCTTTTTCTTCTTTTAAAAATTTTTTTAACTCATCAATAGAATATTCTTTCCTAGACAATAAAGTATTACTAGCCATATTAACCTCCATTTTACAATATTATAATAATTTTAATATAAAAATATTTTAAAATAAAGTAAATCTTTATACGAATTTTTTTAAAATTTTTCTCTCAAAGATTTTATTTTTGAAATTCTCCCCCTATACTCCTTGGGAATAGAGTCCTTAAAAAAATTCTCTGATAGAAAATTTAAATTAATCCAAGCATCTTCATATAAGGGATTTAATTCTAAACTACTTATAAATAGATTTAAAGATTCCAAAAATTTGTTTTCTATGTAATAGAAAAAACCTAAATTATTTATCGCTATAAAATCATAGGGCTCTTTTTCTAACCGATTCTTTATAATCTCTAAAGCTCTTTTTATATCTTTATCATATATTCTGTTAAACTCTTTCCATTCTTCAAAATTTTCTAAAATTTCTATAGATTTTAAGTAAAAGTCTTTACTTTTTTGATAATTTTCCTTTTTCTCATAAGCTTTAGCTAAAACTAAAAAAACAAAAAAATCTTTTTTAGAATAAAAGTTAAAATCCTTTATAAAAAATTCTCCTAATTTAATAGTATTATCTAAATCATCCTGTTTATAGTATATCCTAATAAGTAAATATATTGTTTTTGCATAAAGTTCATATTTATCTACAGGTATAAAATTTATAACTATAGGCATTTTTAAAACTCTTTCTAAATCTTGTTTGGCTCTATTATATTCGCCTAACCTAAATAGATAAAACCCTCGCTGGAGATAAAAGT
>JAMORN010000169.1 GCA_027063545.1 bacterium
CTTAATGCCTCTTTCCTTAATCTGGCACCATTACATACAGGACAAACTTTTTCTATTAAAAATTTTTCTATATGATATCTTTTTTTGAATGAAAATTTACTATATTCATATTCCTCTAGTAAATATTCCTCAAAGCCTTTAAATCCGTCTCCTCCATAAAATATTTTTTTCTTAAGATCTGTTGAAATATTACGCCATCTATCATTTAAACTTTTATTACACTTTTTTAATAATTTCTTAACTTCTTCCATGACCTCATAACTCAAATATAAAGGATCAAATATATATTTAATGACAGATCGAATGATACTATCAGTTTCTGTAACAATAGAGTCTATAAAATCTGAGTTTAATCCAACTTTTATTCCTAAACCTCCACAACTAGGGCAAGCCCCATAAGGACTATTAAAAGAAAAAAGCCTAGGTTCTAAATTGGGATAAGAAATATTACAATAAGGACAAGCAAAATGTTCTGAATATAACTCTCTTTTAGATAAATCATACTCAACTATTTCAACGAAACCTTTTGATAATTTTAAAGCTATTTCAACGGAATTTAATAATCTATCCCTAAAATCCTGATCATCCTCTTTTAAAATAAGTCTATCTATAACAACATAAATATCATGATTTTTATATTTATCTAACTGGGGTATCTCATCAGAAGAAAAATTGAACCATTCTCCATCTATCAAAAATCTACTATATCCTTCAGAAATTAAACTTTCTATAGTTCTTTTATGCTCTCCTTTCCTTCCCCTTATTATAGGTGATAATACCATGAATTTTTTAAATTTCTTAGAACTTAATATTATATTTACAATATCGGAAGGTGATTGACTTTCAATTTTTCTTCCACAATTATAACAATATACCTCTCCCAATCTTGCAAACAATAATCTTAAATAATCATAAATTTCTGTTGTTGTCCCAACTGTAGATCTTGGATTATGAGAAGTTGTTTTTTGTTCTATCGCAATAGCAGGCGATATACCTTCAATTTTATCTAAATCTGGTTTTTCCATTAAATCCAAAAACTGCCTAGCATAAGAAGAAAGAGATTCAACGTATCGTCTTTGACCTTCAGCATATAAAGTATCAAAGGCTAAAGAGGATTTTCCACTACCACTAACCCCTGTTATAACAACAAATTTATTTCTTGGAATTTTTACATCTATATTTTTAAGATTATGAGTTCTAACACCTTTTAAGTAAATATATTGTAATTCTCCCATTTTTATTGATTAATCATTGATATCATTTTGATTATTTTGATGTCTTAATTTATAAAAATGTAAAGCTGTATTTATTATTTCTTTTAATTTTTTATCACTAATAGGTTTAGCTATCCATTTATATAACCCTAACTTCTTAGCTTTTATTATAGCATGGCTAGGATCATAACCAAAAGCTGTCATTAAGACAACTGGCAATTCTGGTTTTATCTGTTTTATTTTTTCAAATACTTCATATCCATTCATATCTGGCATTGCTATATCAGATAAAACTAAAAAAAAGTCATTTTCTTTTACTAACTCTATAGCTTTCTCTCCGCTATCTACAACAATAGGGACAAAGCCTTCTAATTCTAACTTTAATTTTAAACTCTCTCTAATATCTCTATCATCATCTATAATTAAAATCTTTTTTTCTATCTCCGTCATTCCGTATCCTAAGTTAAATTTCTAATATCTATAGTTATCATGTTTATACGGCCCTTCTATTGGAATACCTAAATATTCAGATTGCTCTGGTGTTAGCTTTGTTAATTTTACTCCTAACTTTCCTAAATGAAGTCTAGCTACTTCCTCATCAAGTATCTTAGGCAGTGTATATACTCTATTTTGATATTTACCTCTATTTTTATATAGTTCTATCTGAGCAAGAACTTGATTTGTAAAAGATATAGACATAACAAAACTAGGATGTCCTCCTCCATTACCTAAATTTACAAGTCTTCCTTCAGAAAGTAAAATTATACTCTTTCCATCTGGCCATGTAAATCTGTCTACTAATGGTTTTATTGTTGTTCTTTTTATATTTGGATCATTCATTATTGAAGCTACATCTATTTCTATATCAAAATGTCCTATATTTGCTACTATTGCACCATCTTTCATTCTATCCATGTGCTCTCTTCTTATAACATGTTTATTACCAGTTGCTGTAACAAAAATATCCGCTTTCTCTACAACATCTTCTAAAGTAGTAACCTCATATCCTTCCATTACAGCTTGTAAAGCACAAATAGGATCAATTTCTGTTACTACAACCCTAGCACCCTGCCCTCTTAAAGCCTGAGCAACACCTTTCCCAACTTCTCCATAACCTAATACAACAGCTAATTTTCCTGCTATCATTACATTAACAGCCTGTTTAAATCCATCTAAAAAACTTTCCCTACATCCATATGTATTATCAAACTTTGATTTTGTAACAGAATCATTTACAGCAATAGCAGGGAATGGCAAAGTTCCTTCCTTCTCCCTTTGAATTAATCTATGTACACCTGTTGTAGTTTCCTCTGAAACACCTAAAATTTCAGGCACAAGCTTAGAATGCTTCTCTATTACATAATTAGTTAAATCTCCCCCGTCGTCTATTAAAAGATTAGGTCCTTTCCCATCTTCAAAATGAAGAGTTTGCTCTATTGCCCACCAATACTCATCTTCTGTTTCTCCTTTCCAAGCAAATACAGGAATTCCTTTATGGGCAATATACGCTGCTGCTGTATCCTGAGTAGAATAAATATTACAGGAACTCCATCTAACCTCAGCTCCTAACTCTACCAATGTTTCTATTAGTACTGCTGTCTGAACAGTCATGTGAATACTACCAGCGATTCTTGCCCCTTTTAAAGGTTTCTCATCTCTATATTTTTCCCTTAGAGCCATAAGTCCTGGCATATCATTCTCAGCCATTCTAATCTCTTCAGCTCCCTGTTTCCATAAATTTATATCTTTAACTTTATATTGCAATACTTCTATTTTCTCCTTTGACATATTCATCCTCCAGTTAGTATCTAAGAATTTTTTAAGCTATATTATTATAAATAATTATAAATTAAAATAATTTTTTATATCTTCAACCTTATCCAATCTCTCCCATGTAAATTCTTCTTCATCTCTTCCAAAATGTCCTAAGGCTGCTGTTTTTTTGTATATAGGACGTTTTAAATCTAATTTTTCAATTATATCTTTAGGTTTTAATGGAAAAATTTTTCTTATAGCATCAACTATTTTCTCTTCATCAACTTGAGATGTTCCATAAGTATTTACATATATACTTACTGGCTCTGCTACACCTATTGCATAAGCTAACTGCACTAATACCTTTGAGGCTATTCCTGAAGCCACAATATTTTTAGCAATATATCTTGCTGCATAAGCTGCAGATCTATCCACTTTTGAAGGATCTTTACCTGAGAAAGCACCTCCTCCATGTGAGCCATGACCTCCATAAGTATCTACAATAATCTTTCTTCCGGTTAATCCAGTATCTCCTGCAGGGCCTCCAATTACAAATCTTCCAGTAGGGTTTATATAAAATTTTGTATCACTATCTATTAAATCTCCACAAACAGGCTTTATTAGCTTTTCTATAATATCATTTTCTATCTGTTCTCTAGATATAGAATCCTTATGCTGAGTAGAGACAACTACAGATGTTATTTTTACTGGTTTATCATTTTCATATAGTACCGTTACCTGTGTTTTAGCATCTGGATATAAATAATCAATTATACCCTCTTTTCTTAATCTTACCAACTCTCTAACAAGCCTATTTGAATAAGCTATTGTTGTTGGCATAAACTCTGGAGTCTCATTTGTGGCATATCCAAACATCATTCCCTGATCACCAGCTCCTTGCTCCTTAAACAAACCTTCTCCTTCTTCAACACCCATTGAAATATCTGAAGATTGTTCATGAATAGAAGTTAAAATTCCAACACTTTTATAATCAAATCCTATTGATGAATCTGTATACCCAATTTCTTCTATAGTTCTTCTTATTATCTTATCATGATCTAATTTTACCTTTGATTTTACCTCACCAGCTACAATTACAAGTCCTGTAGTTACAAGAGTCTCACACGCTACTTTAGAATCTGGATCTTCTTTTAAATATTCGTCTAATATTGCATCTGAAATCTGATCAGCTATTTTATCAGGATGTCCTGGAGATACAGACTCTGATGTAAAAAGATATCTTTTCATTTTATTCTCTCCTTATTAGATTTAAATGTTTTCATTTTTTAAGAAAAAATACTATTTTATAACTAATGAAACAAAATTTATTTTTTTAAATAATTTGTAAGAAATAATATACTAAACTAAATTAAAACAAAGGAGTTAGATAAATGGAACAACCAATCTATCCAGAGACTGCTGAACAGAAATTTTTAAGATATTATGAGTTAACATTAAATTTCTATAAAAAGAATAAGAAAGTATTTGATGGATTATTTATATTAATAATAATTGCTTTAATAGGGGCTGGATTATATTATAACAATCAAAGAAGAAAAGAAAAAGAACTAGAAAACTTAATAGGAAAATTTTATGTATATATTTATAAAGGAGACAAAGAAAACGCTTTAGCAATAGGAAATCAAATGTTAAATAAATATTTAGGTGATAAAAAGGCTTTAAATGTATTTTATTTAATGGCTAATATATATGCTAATGACTTTAAAAGAGAAGAAAGTATTGCTATTTTAGAAAAGGTAAAAAACAACTATAAAGATGATAATGATATATACATGTTTGTTCTTTCTAAGTTGGCATATTTATATACATATAATAATTCTAAAAAAGCAGAAAATTTATTTTCATATTTAATTGAAAAACATCCGAAAGCTGCTTTAAGCAATTATTGGCGGTTAGAATTAGCAAAATTGATATATAAAGATAATCCTCAAAAGGCAATTGAATTATGTAATTATGTAATAAATAATGAATTACAAAACCCTCAATTAAAACAGGAAGCAAAAAATTTAAAAAGTATTTATGAATATGTATCAAAATAAACTTAATAAATTATTCTTTTTAATCTTTGGTATATTATTTTTTATGTATACATCTATATATGCTACTGGTAGTAATTATAGTAAATTGTATAAAGAAGCTTTAACATATTATAAAAAAGGAGATTACTCAAAGGCTTTAAATACTATTCGGACAATTATATTTAAATTAAAAGTAAAAAACTATGATGTATATTTATTAGCAGCAAAAGTTAGATATAAAAAAGGTGATATTAAACTTGCAAAAAAGAATTTAGAAATAGCCCTTAAATATAATCCTAATGGACAAGAGGCTAAAAAGTTATTAGCTCAAATTAGAAAACAAACCTCTTATAAATCTTCTGCTAAATCCAATAATGTGACAAAAAAATCATCAAAAATTTCTTCAAAAGAGGAATTATATAAAAAGTTAGATAATTTAATAACAGATGGACAATATGAGAAAGCTATATCTTTAATACATAAATATTTAAAAAAATACCCTAATGATCCGGGATTATTTTATTATGCGGGTATTATAAGGTTTGAAAAAGGAGAATATAAAAAGGCTATTATAAATTTAACCAAAGCATTAAAGAAAAAAAATAAATTTTATCGTTCCACATACTATTTAGCTATGTCTTATGAGAAGTTAGGGCAGATAGATAAAGCTATAGTATTTTATGAAGATTTTATTAGATATCCTATCTCAGAAACATTTAGAAATTCTATTAAAAAGAAATTAGAATTATTAAAAAGTAAAAAAACAGAGCTTATTAAAAGAGAACTTAGTGCTTCTTTACCTAAAT
>JAMORN010000170.1 GCA_027063545.1 bacterium
ACCAACATTTAAACCATTATATACTTTTGTCCCCAATTGTCTTACTATAATATTTCCAGCTTTTACCTTCTCTCCGCCGTACTTCTTTATACCTCTATATTTAGGATTTGAATCTCTTCCATTTTTTGATGAACCTTGTCCCTTATGATGAGCCATCCTTTTATCCTCCTTTTATTCCTATTTTATTTCTAAAATCTTTATTTCTGTATAAGGTTGTCTATGTCCTTTTTTCTTTTTTGAATCTTTTCTTTTTCTATACACAAAATGAATTACTTTTGGATGTTTCCCATGGGATAAAATTTCAGCTACTACCTTTGAATTTTCAACATAAGGCTTTCCTACTTGATAATTCCCTTCATCACCCTTTAATAAAACTCTATCAAATTCTACCTTTTCTCCAACTTCTGCTTTTATAGAAGGTACTTTTAATACATCACCTTCTTCTACCTTAAATTGAAAACCTTTAATCTCAACAATCGAAAACATATATCCTTCTCCTTTTATTTTTAATTTGTTTTCATTAAAAAATAAAAAAGCCTTCTAATCTATTTAAAAAAATAAATTTATATAGTAATTTTATCAAGATTTTATAGAAAAATTAATCATAGAGTTTTTAATAAAGATTTTATATATCTAATCTCATCTACTACTATTAATGAACCTTTTTCTATTTGTTCTTTTATATCACCTACTATTATCTTATTATACCCTAATCTTTTGGCCTGATTAACTCTTTTCAATAAATCAGATGGAGATCTAACAAAACCTGCCAAAGTGACCTCACCTATAGCCACAAAATTTTTAGAAAAATTATAATTCCCTAAAGAACTTAAAATAGCTATAATAATACCTAAATCTATATAGGGATCTTCTATTCTTAGTCCTCCAGATATATTAACAAACACATCATATCTACCCATTTCTATATTCAAATACTTCTCTATTATAGCTATAAGTATTGAAAGCTTTCTATGGTCTATACCCAAAGAAACCCTTTGAGCCTGTCCATAATTTGACAATGTTACTAATGCTTGTATTTCTATAAAAATCACTCTAGAACCTTCTACTATTGGCACTATACTAATTCCAGGGACTATTTTATCTTTATTATTTAAAAATATGTCTTCAGCATTATTAACTTCTACAAGACCTTTTTCTGTCATTTCAAATACAGCTATCTCGCTAGTAGAGCCAAATCTATTCTTAAAACACCTTAAAATCCTATAATCATAAAAACGATCTCCTTCAAAGTAAAATACTCCATCAACTAAATGTTCCAGTATTTTAGGGCCTGCTATATCACCCGTTTTTGTTATATGTCCTATCAAAAAAGTTGCTACATTATATTTTTTACTATAATTCATAACTCTAAAAGCAACTTCTTTAATTTGCGATACAGTCCCTGGTGCCGATGTTAAATCATTAGTATATAATGTTTGTATCGAATCTAAAATTAAGATATCTATCTCTAAATCTCTTAACTTTTCTAGAATAATATCTATATCTGTTTCTGTTAGAATATAAATATTACCATTATTAACTCCTAATCTCTTTGCCCTATCTAATATTTGAGTTAAACTTTCTTCCCCAGATATATAGTAAACCTTATGACCTTTAGAAGCATACCTCTGGGATATCTGAAGCATTAAAGTAGATTTTCCTATTCCAGGCTCTCCTCCTATTAAATTTAAAGCTCCCTTTACCAAACCTCCTCCCAAAAGCTTATCCCACTCATCTATACCTGAAAAAATACGAGAATAATTTGAATTATAAGTATTGATCGATTCTTTTAATGAAACTATATCTACACTTTTCTTATCTTTTTTTGATTTTTTAGAAGTTAAAATATTATCTATCTTTTCTTCTACAAATGTATTCCATTCCCCACATTCAGGGCATCTACCAAGCCATTTTAGACTCTTATAGCCACAATTCTGACATACAAAATAAGTTTCTATTTTACTATTTTTTGAAGACATCTAGATCTATCTTTTCAGAATATTTTTCTTCATATTCCTTCTTTTTAAGTACAATTGCTTCAGGATCATATACACCTTCTATAAATGCCTTTAAACGAAGATTTTTATCTGCTTCTATTGCTAAAGTTTCTGGTGTT
The DNA here is from genome assembly GCA_027063545.1 of bacterium. Classification (GTDB taxonomy): domain Bacteria; phylum JAMORN01; class JAMORN01; order JAMORN01; family JAMORN01; genus JAMORN01. Next base: position 2,117 of record JAMORN010000170.1, read on the forward strand.
CCTATAAACATAATCTTTGCACCTGTATCTTCACTAGTTTTATCTATATATATTATTCTATCCGCTATTTTATTTGCTGACTTCATATCATGGGTAACCACTATAGAAGTCACATTTAACTTTGTTTGCATACTTCTTATTATGGTATTTATCTTATCAGAGGTTACAGGATCAAGACCTGTTGTTGGCTCATCATAAAGAAGAATCTCAGGTTCCATTGCTATAGTTCTTGCAATAGCCACTCTCTTTTTCATACCTCCTGAAAGTTCTGCTGGAGATTTTTTTCTTACATCCTCTGGATTTAAATCTACCATTTCTAATGTCATATTAATCCTTTTTTCAATCTCTTCTTCATCTAAATGAAGAGCTTCTCTTAGAGGAAAAGCTATATTCTCTTCAACTGTCATAAAATCAAATAAAGCATTTTCTTGAAATACCATTCCCATCTTTTTTCTTAAATCTTCCAACTCTTTTTTTGAAGCTTTTACTATACTTTTACCATATATTAATATATCGCCTTTATCTGGCTTTATTAAACCTATTATATGTCTTAAAATTTGACTCTTACCTGTTCCACTTTTACCAATAATAACTAAAGTCTCACTTTTATAAACATCAAAAGAAATATTTGTTAATATTTGTCTTTTACCATACGCTTTTGAAAGATTTCTCACAGAAATGACAATTCTTTCATCTACATTTTTATCCATTATTCTAAACCTCTTTTTCTATTAAAATAATAACCACGCAACTATAAAGTCAAAAATTAAAATTAAAATATCAGCCCAAACAACAGCATTCATTGTACTCTCACCCACACCCTTTGCTCCATTCTTTGTCATATATCCAAAAATACAGCCTACATAAGTTACTATAAATCCAAAAACTGCAGCTTTTATAAGACCAACTACTACATCAAAAACAAAAAAGAATTTTTTACTACCCTCTATAAAAATGTAGGCGGGAACATTTAAAAAAAATACACTTGTAGCCATAGCCCCTAAATAGGAAAAAACATCTGATAATATTGTTATTACAGGGAACATTATTATTCCTGCAACAATTCTTGGTGTAAATAAAAATCTTATAGGATTTAGACCTAAAACTATCATAGCATTTATTTGTTCAGACACAGCCATAGTCCCGAGTTCTGCGGCTGTAGCAGAAGCATATCTAGAACTCATAACCAAAGCCATGATTACTGGTGCAAGTTCTGTAACTATTGCCTTTAAAATTGCTGTACCTAAGAAAATTTTTGGTACCAAATCATCAAATTGATAGTTTGCTTGTAATGCTGTTATTATACCAACAAAAATAGAAGTAAATACTACTAAAGGAAAAGTTTCTACTCCAATTTCATACATATATTTGATGGTTATATTTATATTTTTAAAAATTAAAGGAATATTTACGATAGTTTCATATATATGATAAATTCCTTCAACTAATCTTTCATAATTTTTATAAAATCTAACCCAAAAACTACTACTATTTTCCATATTCTTACTTTCCTAATAAAAATTTTATTTCATAAGTATCCATATAATAGCATCAGTAATTAATATTAATACAGAAACAGTTATTACTGAATCTTTTGTTGTATTTCCTACCCCTACAGCTCCACCTTCTGTTTTAAACCCATAAAAACTTGCAACTATTGCTATTATATATCCAAAAATAAAGGCTTTTCCTATACCGAAATATACATCAAATGTGTTTAAAAATAGTTTTAATCCTCTAAAAAATATAATAGTCTCTAAATTAACTAAAAATTTTGCAACTAACCATGCACCAAGAACAGAAAAAACATCTGAGAAAATTGTTAGAACTGGTAAAGCTATTGAAGCTGCTACAACTTTAGGAATAACTAAATACTTTATTATATCTAAATTTAAAACTTTCATAGCGTCTATTTGCTCTCCAACCTTCATTGTCCCTATTTCACCTGCAATAGCAGATCCTATTCTACCAGCAAAAACTAGAGCCGTTAAAACCGGTGCAAGTTCCGTTGCAACAGATTTACCCACAGCTACACCTAAATAATTAAGTGGTATATAATCAGAAAATTGAAAAGCAGCTGACCACGCTGTTACACCTCCTATAAAGATAGAGGTAACTAGAATAATTGGCAGTGTCCTAACTGCCATTATATATAATTCTTTCCATATATATCCTTGTACTTGAAATATGGTATTTAGCTTTAGAATAGTCTTTACATTAAGAAAAATAAAACTAACTAATATATATACTTTATACCATAAAGATTCTATAAAATTAGAGATTTTTGGCTTTTGATAGTTTATTATATCAAAATCATTATAAATCATAAAATACATCTCCTATTGATTCCTCGTCATTTTCTGTATTAATATTAAATTCTTCTCTTTCTAAATTTAAACTTTCATTTTGAGATTGTTGACTCTTTTCATACATAGTCAAATAATTTGCATACTCCTCTTCCACATTTTCCGATACTTTTTCAACAAAATATGTATATTCAGGTATCCATTTTAAATCTATTTCTACATTATTTCTACCAGACCTATGCTTTGCTATTATCAATTTAGCTTCATTTTCCTCCTCTAAATCTTGAGTATAGTAATATGGTCTATATACAAAAAGAACTAAATCAGCAAATTGTTCAATGGCTCCGGATTCTCTTAAATCAGAAAGTTTAGGTTTTCTATCTTCTCTCTTTTCAACATTCCTATTTAACTGACTTAATGCTATAATAGGTATACCTAAATCCTTTGCCATATACTTAAGTCTTGCAGCAACACTTCCAACCTGTTGTTCCCTTGATAATCTCTTATCATCAGACTCTATTAATTGAAGATAATCAACAACCACAAGTCCTAACTCTTTTCCTTGATTTCTACTTTCATATTGTATCCATTTTATTTTTGATTCTATATCCATAACCCTTATTCCAGATCTATCATCTATAATGATTGGGAGATTGGTAAGCTCATCAAGTATTGCCATAAGTTTATCTACTTCCTCTGGAGTTATCTTCTTATTTCTAATTCTATAAAGAGAAATCCTAGAGGCTATACTCAAAAGTCTTTGAGCAACCTCTTCTTTTGTCATTTCTAATGTAAAATAAACTATTTGTTTATTTTTTAACTCATCATCTTTTAACAATTCTAAAGCAACCCTATATATTAGTGATAATGAAAATGCTGTTTTACCCATTCCTGTTGCGCCAGCAAGTATAATAAGCTGTCCAGGTTTAAAACCTCCTGTTAAATCATCCAAAGAAGGATAACCTGTAGGTATATAATCCTTTTGTTTTTCTATTAAATTCTTAAAAAATTCTAAAAAAATTTCTTTCAAATTAAAATATTCTTGTGTCCCTGTTTTGTTTCTTATTTTAAAAAATTGTTTTTCTATTTTCTCTACAATTTCTTCTGTATCAATACCTAAATAAGCCCTTTCTGATAATTCTTTACTTAGTTTTATCAAAGTTCTAAGATGATATTTTTCTAATACAATTTCTAAATATGCTGTTAAATTCTCATCTATTACTAAATTTTCCTCAACTAACTGATCTATATATTCTTCTTTTACTATATGACTATAGCCTAAATCCCTTAATTTAGACTTTACAATTAATGGATCTATAGGTCTTTTTTCTTCAAGAAGGGTATTTACTATTCTTGCTATATAATTATGTCTTTCATCATAAAATATTCC
>JAMORN010000171.1 GCA_027063545.1 bacterium
GTATTTCAATAACTATAAAATTCTGTAAATACATATAAACAAAATATAAAAAATAAACAAAATGTAAAACTAGAGAAACTATATTTATGGCTGTAAATCCTTTTTCATCTATCTCAATGGCCACATCCTCCAAATTTCTATAAAACTCATCTATTAATTCATTTAAATCGTATCTAAAGCCTCTTGATACAACAACACCAGCCTGAAATAGAATTATAATAATTGTTATTATTGCGAGCATAGTTCTATTAGTCTATTATAAAAATCCTCTGATGATTCTGATTTTAAAAGATAATTTATATTATTCTCTTCCATAAATATAGATGTTATAAGTGGTAAAATTTCTGTTCTTTTTGTACAATAAGCATCTTGATTATAGCCTATTAAAAATAAAAATTTTACCTCTCTATCATCAAATTCACTTATATAATCCTCTACGCCACCTTTTATAAAAACAGCAACTAAAATAATCTCTTTAGAATAGCTATAATCAAAAAATATACCATGAGGTATGGCTAGATAATTACCTATAGCTGTAATATTAGGAATCTCTTTTTCTTTTTTTAAAATTGATTCTTTTAAAGCTTCAATAGGTTTTATTTCTGGATATATATCCTCTATTTTATTAAAAACAAATTCGAATAAATGGTCCTTTTTTATAGTATCTTCAATATAAAATACTAAATCTTTATCTAAAAACTCTTTTAATGATTTTTTCTTATTCTCTTTCATCCCTAAAACTCTCCTGATAAAGATAAATAAAACTTCCAATCACCATCAAAGCTATCTTTTCCTATATTTTTCAAATATATAGGCTTTGCCCAATCAAATTTTAAAATAAAATATGGGTATAAATTTATCCTATAACCTAATCCTGTACCTATATGATAATTATCTACAGACTTTAATTCATCATAATTATTATAACAAGCTGCTATATCTAAAAATATATCACCTTGAATATAACTCAACCTAAATCTAAAAGGAAAATAAAAATCTATGTTAGAAATAAAAGGGAATCTAAACTCCATATTTGTCATAAAAAAATTATGGGTCTTTAACTCAAAAATATCATAGCCTCTAAAAGGTACAACAACGTCAAAATTACTAAAAGCATCTAATGAATAGTCTAAATTTTCATATTTAGGTATACGAGATGGATTTATTGTGAAATATTCTCCTCCTAAGTAATAATACTTAAAATTTTCACCCCTAATAGGCTTTGTATAACCTGATAGAAATCTTGTTGCCAGTGTATAGCTTCTCTTAAATCTAAAATACTTTCTTAGATCTATATTCATTTCCCCTATACTATTTTTTAAATAAGCATCAGATATTGACTTTAAATTAATATCTATATACGTCCCATTTACAGGTCCATATACATCATATATTCTATTATCTGTATTATAACCTGTTGATAAAGAAATAAAAGGCTTCTTTTTATAAGCTGCTAAATCTTCAGTTTCTGTTACCATCGTATATATACCATAATAATCCTCAAAAGAAATATCAATCTTATGTCTAACAATAAGATAAGGATTAAATATAAAATATAAAGAATTATAAACAGATAAAGGATATTTTATCCCTAGAAATGCCCAATTTTTAATATCATAATAATAGGTATATATAAAACTATCGGGAACCATAAAATATATAGGATATCTTCCTATACCCAAGTAATAATCTGGACGCTTAGATAAATACTGATAAAAAAATGAAAAATTCAGGTCTCTATCTATATCTTTTATTTCCATATTACTATTGAATGATAAATATATTCTATTATTTCCTAATTCATCGCTCACAATTATATTTCCTAAAAGAGTCACTCCTGTAAGAATCTGGTAGTATAAAGCCATATATATAAAATCTATTGAATACTCGGGTTTATACTCACTTTTTTCGTATAATGTATCTGAAGAAGGTGCTACTAAAACATGAAGAGTATCTTTTTTGTTCTCTATATGAAGTTTTCTTTTTTCTTTTTCAAAATCTTTTATTAACTTTTCTATTTTCTTTGAAATATTTTTATTTGATTTTATTTTAGTTATCTTATACTCTACTTTCTTATCTATAAAATCGGAAATTCCCTCTGCTTTAGGCAAACTATTGAATCTATACTTAAACAAAGAATCTATATCTTCTATATATACATCAAATGTAAATTCATTTAGATAGTTTAAAACAATCTTATTTTTTCCTATGGAAAAATTTCTTATATTTCTATATGAATTTGTAATATAATAAGATCTTTTTGTATTTAAATCTAGTACTTTAATATTTCCTATTCCTGAAGAATAATTTATAAACAATATTGTAGAATCATTATTATAAAAAACAGGGTTGTCTATCTTATATTTTGAAGAATAAATAACCTCACTTTCCCCATTTGATAGATCGTATCTTATTAAAAGATAATGGGTTTTATAATTCCAAACATTGTCCATATTATCAAAATATTCTTTTACAAAAACAATATATCTACCATCTGGTGAAAAACTAGGGGAATATTCTTTACTATAATCTACACCTATTTTAATTAAAGAATTCTTTGAATAATCATATATACCTATAAAAGGGCGATTCTTTTCATCTATACTTTCAAAAGCAATAGTATAATCATCCATTGGCGAAGGCTTAGGATTTTTTAAAACTTCTATATTTTTAAATCTTAATTTTTTTACTATTTTATTTTTCTTTACCGAATACACTATTATCTCATCTTTACCATTTATGGTAGCTGAATAATATATAGTATCTTTATATGGATTCCATGAAATCTTAGAATAAAATGGGTGAAAACTTTCATAGTTTTTTATAACATCTTGCTTTATCTTTTTTATTACCTTCTTCTGTTTTACATCATATATAAAAATTGCGTCATAATCATCTCTGTCTGTAAAATAAGCAATCAAAGAATCATTATGATTGATTGAAGGGTTTACATTATATAATGTTAAATCTTTAATATGCTTTGTGATAGGTTTTCCATAAAAGTTTAAGTTATAGCTTTTATAATTAAACTTTGACCAGTACTTCTCTTTTAAATATATTTTCCAATCATCTACAGCATCCTCAAACTTCTCTCCAAAAACCTTCTTAAATGTGTCGTAAAATCTATTAGAATACCAGTCTAATGAGGATTTATTATTACTTCCAAAAAAGAATTCTTTTATAAATAAAAATAATGTAGACTCAGAATACTTTTCAGATAAATAATATATAAAACTCTGTCCTAGTTTATACATCATAAATCCAGAAGATGAACTTAAATCTATTTTATCTAAAATACCAGAAATAACTAATTCTCTTATATAAATATCCGTCTCATTATCCCATCCTAAAGAAGTATACTCACATAACCCTTCATGAAACCATAATGGAAACATCCATAATATAGAAAATAGATTATATTTACCATATTTAGATGAAACCATATCATAAATAAAAGCATGGGTAAGCTCATGATGTAAAACATGTCTAAAATCGTAATAATCTCCACTAAATGGGACAACTATTCTATACTTTACACTCTCTGTAAAACCACCAACCCCTTCTCCTATATATTGAAGTACAATGTTTGTCTGTTGAAATTCAAAAGGTGTAGCATAGATAATAACACTAAATTTTTGAGATGGATAATATCTAAATCTGGTAACTAGGTTAGAATAAGCTCTTTCCAAGAAAAAAGCAGCTTTTTGAGCTAAAACATAACTATTATTGTAAAAAAATATTCTAAAATGCTCTGTTTCTATATAATACCAGTTAAGGTCTTTATATTGAACCTTATTATATCCCCAGCTTTGTATAGAAAAAGTTAATAAAAAAAGAAAAATAACAAAAAATCCTTTTATCTTTTTCATATCTTCTCTAATTTATATATATTAGAAATATCTTCATTTATTCCTTTTAAATTAAACTCTCCTATTTTTGAATATACAACATTTATATTATTATTATCAAGAAATTCTTTTAAATCATCAGAAAAGGCAACTACTATATCATCTTTTATATAGTCTGACAATTCGTTCTTAAATATACTAAGAATTCTTTCTGCTTTATTTACAGCTACCCCAATAGCTGTATATGTTTTTCTCATCCCTTCTCCAAATACTCCAACACCTACTTCTCCATAAGTGATACTAAATATAAAATGAACATTATCTTTTACTATTAAAGAAGAAAATTCCTTCACTATAAGTGTCTGAAATTGATTTAAAATGTAGTGAATAAAATTTTCTAAATTTTTATAGACTTCCTTTGGTGTTTTACTGTCCAGTTCAAATCTTACAATAAAGTTATCAGCAACAAATTTATCTAACACAGCACCATTATAGTACACAGACTCTTCTATTATATTATAATATAATCCCAAAAATTTGAGCCAATCCTCATCTTTTGTTTTATAGTAAAATTCAGAAAACTCTTTAAAGCATCCCATAACCACTATACTCTTTTTCTTCTTAATCTCCTTCACATTAATAGATTCTTCAATTATTTTGCTATCTATTAACTCTCTATATATTTTATTAATTGTTATTAACGATTTTATTCTCTCTATAGAATATTTTAGTCTTTCAGATATAATTTCATAGAAATTGCTATGCAAATAGTATAAAAGAAAAAATACATTATAAGAAGTAAATTTTAAAATCTCATCAGATAAATCAACCCTATATCCTTTGTAGTAAGAATATACAATTATTAAAATATAAAACGGATAAAATAGTAAATATTGAATTAAATAATTACTATATGTTATAACTTTAACTCCTATAATTACTAAAAAATATATATAAAAAATTGGTGATTCCGTGCCCTTATCAAAAAACATCATTAAAGTAGGACCTAAATACATATAAATTACATCTATAATAAAAAATTTTTTAAAGAAATTAACATCATAATACTGTTCTTTAAGTTTAGGGATTACTAAATAGAAAACTCCTATTGAATATATTAAATGAACAAATAATGAAAAAATAGCTCCATAAAAAAAAGTTTTTGTTTCAAATCCTAAAAAATAAGAAAAAATAGCTAATAAGAATAAAACAATTATTCCAATATTTCTATATAGATAATAATAATAAGCTGTTCTATACCTAGTTTCTATATCATCTAAAACAATCTTTGTCTTTATATTTTCTAAATCTGTAAGATTATAAAAAAAACGTTCTATTAACCTTGTCATAACATTAAACCTGTATTCTATATATTGTTAACTCTCTGTTTCTAACAACACCTACTTCTATCTCATCTAATATCTTCACATTATCTATCTTAAACTCTTTTATTATATTTAAAACTTCCTTTGTAACAAGTATCACATTTTCATCATCATTAAATGTTTTCCCAAACTTTTCTATTATATGAGCTTCTTCTATTGATTCTCCCACACTAGAAAAAGTTTTTCTTCTTCCTTTACCCATAATTCCAATACTTACCTCTCCTATTGTTATAACAAAAACTAATTTCAATAGATTCTTTGGAAAATATTTTTTAAATTCATCCATTATTTTATTATCAAGATCTCTTATTATATCTCTTATAGTATATATAGCATTTAAAACTTTAATTCTATTCTTTGTTCTTATATCTTCATGGGTATATCCATAGATTGCTAAAAAACCATCTCCTATAAATTTATCTATTATTCCATTATACCTAGATACATTTCTAGAAACAATAGTATAAAAAGTGTTTAAAAAATTAAAAATTATATGATCTGGGGCATTATGTAAAAAATGAGTAGACCTTCTTATATCCCCTATCATTACAACTAGATGTTTAGTCTCTATTAATT
>JAMORN010000172.1 GCA_027063545.1 bacterium
ACTGGATAGTTCTAAATAATTATGGGAATAATCCGGCAACCTCATCTACCGTTGCATCAGCACCTGTTTCTTTTGTTATAAGAACAAACTCTCAACTTGTATCTCCTGTAAATTTATATCCAACTCAGGGAGATTCATTTAATTATGTTGATGATACTACAATAGTATTTAGATGGACAAATGGAGGTAAAGATGCTATAAAATATGAGTTATACATATTTGTTTATGATACAATAAATGGGGTAGAGGCTGCTATAAATGTTTGGAATACTGTAACAACTGATACATTTTTTATCCTAAATACACATGATGCTTTATATAAAGGAAAATTTTTATGGAAGGTTTATGCTGTAGATGACCAAGGTTTTAGTAAAGTTTCAGATCCTACATGGTTTTATTATAATGCTAAAATGGCTACTTTATCAATAAAAACTTATGGAATAATAAATGATACAACACTTCCTCTTGCCTTTGTTAGTATAGATTTAATACCTTTATCAGGATCTAGTGATATTATTCCGATTGTAACAGATAATAATGGGGGATATAAGAGGGTATTCTTATTAGGTAAATATAAGTTAGTGGCAAATAAAGATGGGTATAAGTCTGAGACCAAGTATGTAGATCTACTTAAAGAGGATTCTACTTATTATGTTAGTTTTGTTTTAGAAAAAGCAGCAGGCCGTGTTATTGGTAAAGTTGTAAATAAAGAGGATTCATTACCAATATCTGAAGTAAATGTAATAGCAACAAATGTCAATGGAGAAAAGAGCGAAACTCAAACAGATAAATCTGGTTATTTTGTATTAGATATACCTGAAGAAGGCTCTTGGGTAATAAATATTGAGAAAACAGGATATATATCTCCAAGCCCAAGAAATATTACAATACAACAAGGTGATATTTTAGATTTAGGCTCTATACCTATAGAAAAGGCTCCTTATAGAATTTATGGAATAATAAAGAATGAGGATGGTTATCCTATATCAAGAGCCACAATAGAGATTATTAATCTGATTACAAATGAAGTATATGATGAGGTTATAACAGGCGATGATGGAACATATAGTTTTTATGTGCCTTATGGTAGTTGGAGGGTGTATGTAAATACTGCAGGTTTTATCCCAGAATATAAAGATATAGAGAATCTTGGGTATGATAATGAGGTTAATTTTGTCCTTAAAGTAGGAGGTCTTATCAGTGGAGTTATATATAGAGTAAACTATAATGTAGAAACAGGCGAGTTTGATCCACCTGCTCCTATTCAGAGAGAAGCAAATATAATTGCTTACAATATTGAAACTCAAGAAGAGTTTAAGACATCTCCAGATGTTTATGGTAAATATTCTTTAGGGGTAAGTTATGGTAGGTATATTTTAAAAGCAGAAGGTCCAAATTATATTGATTACATTTATCCAGACACAATAACTATTACTGAAACTAATAGATCTTTTACCCAAAATATTTACTTAAGAAGTTATGGTGATATTGTATCTTATACTTTTGATACTTTAAATAATCCGATTGAAGGAGCGTATATTTCATCTTTTAAAGATAATAAATTTATTAAAGGTGTATATACAGATCAAGATGGGAAAGGTTTTTTAGAGGATTTAGAAGATGGTAGTTATACCATTTTTGCAGCAAAGAAGATGTATATTACTTCTATAAAGAAAACTATTACTATAGATTCAGGAGTTGTTGATAGTGTTTTACATTTTAATATAATAAGAGGTCCTTATAGATCTTTAAATGTTAAAGTATTGTATAATGGAAATGATTATACAGAAGGATTTTTAAACTTAATATCTCCTTATCCAGATAAAGCTATTCTTTTAGATAATAACTATTATAATATAGATTCATTAACAACAGATATATATTATTTTAAATACATTCCTGAAAATTCAAATATTATAGGAATATATCAAGGAAGTTTTGATTTAACATCAACTACACAAGAGAATATTTTAGATACAATTTATTTACCCTTTACATGTTTATATGATGATACGTTAGCTTTATATAATGGAAATAGTATTATTTTTAAAATATATAATAGTAGTCCTTCTTTAAATATTACAGGTAAAGTATTTTATAGATATAAAGGAGAAGATGAGTATAAAGAACTTTCATTAAATAAAAATCCAACAGGTGATACTTTATATGCCACTTTAAATAATGTTATAACAGACAATCTATTAGAATATTATTATGAAATTGCCACTTCTGATGGAAATATATATTCAAATATTGACTATCCATACTATAGTTATATACCTAAAAAGATAAAATTGGAATATGCTAAATTTAAGCCAGCAGTGGTAGAACCTCCAGATAAAAAGATTGTATTAAAAGATTATCCTATATATTTAACAGTAGAAGGATATTATAGAGGTCAAGTTTTTTCAAACTTAATATCAAAAATAGAATGGTTTTCTTCAGATACCTCAATTTTATCTATGAATAAATCTACAACTAGAGAAGGAGAGTTTATCACTTTATATCCTAAAAAGGTAGCCTCTAGTGTCTCTATAAGAGCTGTAGTTTATGGAACATCAGGTGAGAGGGATACACTTTTAGCTTATTTTAATATAATTGAAGGAGAAATTGATTCAGCATATATTTTAAGAAAAGATAAAAAAGTAGATGATAGAATGGTAGCAAATAATGAAGAGGCTATTTTTGTTGTTATGGGAAAAGTTAAAACCGATAGCGGAATTGTATATTTAGACCTTCCTGCTATATGGAGTATTTACCCCAAATCAGGTGGAGAGATAGAAGCTGGATATTTAACTATAAAAAAGAATTTTGTTGGACAGATGAGGGTTATTGCAACAGTAAAAAATTATAAAACATTATATTATAATGAGTCTCCATCAACTAGGTATGCAAATAGGTTTTTACATGTATATGCACCAATAGTTGAACCTGATACAGTATCTGATTATAGAGGATTAACTATTATAGTAAATGATAGTAGTTTAATAAATTCAACAACAGATAAGTTCTTTTTGTCTTATACATTAATGAGCAATTATCAAAAGCAAGTAGATACAATGGAGGTTGTAAGTAATATCTATAATCTATATATGGAACAGAACAATATATTTAACAAACCTCTTACCTTAATCTATAAAATTCCAGAGGAATTAAGAAGTAGAAAGAATTTTATGTTAGGATACTATGTAGATTCTTTAATGAAATTTGTTTTTATTGAAAAATTAAAAAGAGTAAATGATTCTATTGTTGTAGGAAGCATAAAACATTTTTCTACTTATGCAATTTTTACAGAAAAAGAACCTGTATCAATAAAAAATGTTCAGTTTGTTCCTAATCCATTCTCTCCTTATGTATGGGCTAGGGATAATAATAGGGAAAGCCCGGGACTTGCTATAAAGTTCTATGCTTCAGTTCTTCATGATCCAGTTCCTAACATAAAGATTGAAATATATACAATAACAGGTGTTAAGGTGTGGGAAAAAGAGGTAGAAAATGCAGAAAACGGATATCAAACAGTATATTGGGATGGTAAAACATTAAATGGTAAAATGGCAAGAAATGGAAGATATATTGTAAAGATTAAAGTATGGGAAACAACAGGGGCAGAAGCAGTTTATAAAGGATTAGTAGTCCTAATTAAATAGATAAAAAGAGGTATAGTTATGAAAAAGAGTATATTTTTCTTTGTATTACTTATAATTATGGGTTTTAGTATGAATCTAAAGGCAAAAAGTGAGGATTTTTCTAATTTATTTCGTTTGGCAGTTTTTGATATAAAAAGTGATGTTTTAGATGATTCTATTTTAGTTTTATTTACAGATAGTTTGAAAAAGGAGTTAAAGTCTTTAGGTCTTTATTATATAATACCAAAAGAAGATTTAAAAAGAGCACAAAAGGAAATAAGAAAACCAGAATTAACTAGAAAAAGAGATTATGTTAGGGTAGGAAGAAGAGTTGGTGCTGACAAAATATTTTTTGGTAGCATAAATAAAATAAATGAGATGTATGAAATAAAAGTAAAACTTTATGATATAGAATCAAAGAGTGTTGAAAGACAAGCAACTCTTTATACTATAGCAGATTATGATAGTATTTTTAAGTTTGTTCCTGCTATTATATGGAAACTTTATTATCCACAAGATTCAACAATGATGGTTAAAGGAGTTTTTGAGGATTATAGTCAAAAATTAAATCATACCAAAATAAATGGTATAATAACAGGCATAGGTTTTTTGAGTATATTAATCTATAATTTATATGATAAAAGACTTTTTTATGATGATGATATTTTAACACCTGTTGATTCTTTACAGATAAGTTATTATTCAATAGGACTATCTTCAATACAAGCAAGTTTTATAAATAGTGGGTATTCTGCAAGAGGAGAGGGGATATCTGCTTATATGGGATTAGCAGATGATCCTTTTTGTTTTTTATATAATCCCGCATCTTTAGCAAGAATAGAGTCAAGAGGTGTAGGTTATTCATTTATTACAACCCCAATAAATAGTGATATATCAATTGTAGAAAATTCTATATCCTATGTAGATAATTTAACCTCTAAAACGTATTATGGAACCGCAATTGTTACAACAACAGATGGTGGTCTTATGAGTGAACTTACATATTATCTTTCTGGAGCAATACTATTTAAAAGGCTTTGGTTTTTGCCAAAATTTTCTTTAGGTGCAAATTTAAAATTTAGAACAGCTTCATTTGGTTATGGGGAGTTATCAGAAGGAGAAGATAGGGTTAGAGGTAATGCTCATGGTTTTGGGATTGATATAGGTGGAACAGCTAATTTTACAGATTATCTTGTTGGGGGTATGGCTCTTCAAGATGCTTATAATTATCTTGTGTGGAATAATTATTTAACAAATAGAATTTATAGAGAGGATCTTCCTAGAGTTTATAGAATGGGGTTAGCATATAAAACTGAACGCTTTATTATGACAATGGATTGGTTTAAGAGTATATATGTAGAACAAAGTGAAGCCTTTTCTTTTGGGCTTGAGTATAGTCCTTTTGAATATCTTTCTTTTAGAGGAGGATGGTTTCAAGATGGTGAGGATCAAAATAGAAAGAAATTTAGTATAGGCTCAGGTATAAATTATTTATTTAATATCCCTCCGTATGGGAAGTATGATGTAAAACTTGATTATGCTTTTGAATATTTCCCTAATTTAGTTAATACTCATACTTTTAGTTTTATTGTTGAATTTTAAAAGAATTATTAAAATAAATATTACACCAACAATAGATGTAATAGAGCCTATAGGAAGATTGTAATTTTTTATTATATTTTTTGAAATAAAATCACTAATACTTAAAAAACTAATACTATATAGAATAATCAAAAGGAATTTATTTTTATAATCTTTTTTTTCAATAAAACTGACAAAATTAGGAATTATTAAGCCTATAAAACCAACAGGTCCTATAGTAGCAGCAACAAAAGATACACTTATAGATGAGATTATAAGTAGTTTAATAAAATTTTTATCATAGTCTATTCCTTTAGAAATAATATATTCTCTTCCAAGAGGAGAAACTTCTATAAAAAAGAGATTTTTGTATGTATATATTGTAAAAATAATAGAGATAAATAGCAATATTGTTGGGTATTTATATCCATATATATCTAAAGAACCTAGAAGATATAGAATTAAAGATTTAGATGAGGTATTTGAAAGAAATATATTGAGAATTGAGATAATTGATGAAGAAAAAAAACTAAAGAATACTCCTATTATTAAAAGAAGA
>JAMORN010000173.1 GCA_027063545.1 bacterium
CCCCATATATCCCTAACTCCTTTAAAGATAATTTTAAGCTATTTAAAAATTCTATAATTTTTAACTATGAGATAAAAAAAATTATAGACTTCTTATATAAAAACAGAAAAATAAATGGAAATAATATTCTAATATCTGGAGGTTATAATATTGAATAACATTTTATGATATAAAAAGATTAATACAATAAATTATCAATATTGTGTAAGATTACTTTCCCTGAGTTATCTTTTACAATAAATTCTACTTCTCTAAATAATGGATTTACACTTACTATTATTTCTTTATTTAAAATTTTCTTCAATTCTTCCAAATTAAATTCAACAAAATGTTCATATAAAAATGGAGATAATTCTATATAAAACTTTGAACCCTTTATTGTCTTCAATTGCCCATATAGATCTGAAAATATTGTTAAATATGAAGGTATATAACCTTCTCCATTACATACTGGACATAAAGATACATTATAATCTAGCATATTTTGAGAAATTTTTTTTCTTGTAATCTGCATCAAAGACAACTCAGTTAATGGATAAACTTTAACTGTTGTTCTATCTTTTTTTACAAGTTCCTTCATATACTCAAAAAGTTCTTCCCTTGCCTCTTGAGTTTTTAAATCTATAAAATCCACAAGTATTATTCCTCCAATATTTCTTAACCTAAGCTGTCTTGCTATCTCTTCTGCTGCTTGTTTATTAACCTTTAAAGCTGTCTCTTCAAACTCTTTTCTTCCAATAAAACTTCCACTATTTACATCTATCACAGTCATAGCTTCTGTTTTTTCTATAATTAAATAACCACCATTTTTTAACCATACTTTTTTATCAAATATCTTTTTGATTTTTCTGTTTAGATCAAAATAGTCAAAAATATTATCTTTACTATCAAAAAACTTTACCTTTGGTATTAGTTCCTGGGAGTTATTCTCTATTAAATAAGATATAATCTCTCTATAATCTTCTGCGTTATCAACCACACATCTATCTACATCCTGATTTAATAAATCCCTTATAACAGAAGAAAATATATCCTCTGACTTGTAAAGAAGTGATGGAGGGGTAGTATTTGAAGCTTTTTCTTTAATATATTCCCACTTTTTAATTAAATAATCAATCTCATACTCAATTTCTTTTTCACTTTTATACTGGGCAGATGTTCTAACTATAAATCCATAATTTCCTTTAACATAATTTCTTATAAAATTTTTTAGATGTTTTCTCTTTTCTTTGTCCTTTATTTTTCTAGATACTCCTACAATATTATATTCAGGTATTATTACTAAAAACCTTCCCGGAATTGTTATAGTTGTTTTAAGTTTAGGGCCCTTATCTCCAACAGGATTTTTTTCTACTTGAACAATTATCTCATCACCTTCTTTTAAAATCTCCTCTATTTTATTCGACTGTTTTCTTTTAATATCTATCTCATCTTCATCCTCTAAATCCTCATATATAAAACTTCCTATATCACTAACATGAAGATATCCTGCTTTTTTCCATCCTATATCAATAAATGCAGATTGAATACCAGGTATTACATCCTTAACTTTTCCTTTATAAATATTTCCTACTAAATTATTATGTTTATTTTCCTCTATTATATATTCAACTAACTGGTTATCTTCGATAACAGCTATTTTCCTTTCAAAAAAAGTATTGTTTATAAAAATTTCTCTTTTGGGCATAAATACTATATAACCTCATTCTCTAATTTTTCACCATTTATAAAACTTTTTATATTATCTAAGGTAGTTTTTGCTATATTTTCCAATGCTTCTTTTGTCAAAAATGCTTGATGGGAGGTTATTATAACATTTGGAAATGTTAACAATCTTGCCAACACATCATCTTCGATTACATCTGTAGAGTGGTCTTCAAAAAAGTAGTGCTCTTCTTCTTCATACACATCAAGACCTGCATATCCTATTTTTCTTGTTTTTAATCCTTTAATAAGTGCTTTTGTATCTATTAAGCCTCCTCTTGAGGTATTTATAAGCATAACTCCATCTTTCATTTTGTTTATAGCATCTTCATTTATCATATGATAAGTTTCTTTTGATAATGGAGTATGAAGTGTTATTATATCACTTTCTCTATATAAGGTATCTAAATCTATATATTGAAATCTTTTATATTCTGCATATTCATAATCTGGATATACATCATAGGCTAAAATCCTCATTCCAAAACCTTTTAAAATATTTATTACTGATTTTCCTATTTTTCCTGTTCCTATAACACCTGCTGTTTTACCATATAAATCAAATCCAACAAGTCCTTCTAAAGAAAAATTTCCTTCTCTTACCCTAAAATAAGATTTTATTAATTTTCTATTTAATGCTAAAATCAAAGCAATAGTATGCTCTGCTACTGCATGAGGAGAATAGGCAGGTACTCTTACTACCTTTATCCCATACTCTTTTGCTGCTTCTAAATCCACATTATTATATCCAGCACACCTTAAAGCAATTAATTTTATATTATTCTCTGCTAAGCACTCTATAACTTTTCTGGATACTCTATCATTTACAAACACACATATAGCATCATGGCCATTTACTAAACTACATGTTTCCTCATCTAATCTAACAGAACAATATTTTATATCAAAATTATAATCCTTGTTTAGTCTATCAAATACATCTCTAAAAAATTCTTTTGTATCAAAAAATATTATTTTAAATTTTTCCATAATTAGACTCCTTTTTTAAATAAATAATTTTAATATTTGTTTATAACTTAAGTATCTTTTTAAAAATATAAAATCTATTAATACAGAAAACATATAACTTATTGTTATACTAATTACTATTCCTTCAATTTTATATTTAAATACTAATATATAACTTAAAATAAAATTCAAAACCATAGAAAAAAAGGTTGAAATAGTAGAATAGTATGTCTTATTTTTTACTAAAAAAAATACACTGTAAAATCTGCTAATACCTAAAAAAACTATAGAAGGAAGAAGTATTATATATAAATAAGTTGTTCCTCTAAACTCTTCTCTAAGTATATAATCAACTATGATTTTATATGGAATTATACTTAAAATCGCCAAAAAACTCATTATCCAAAAAATTTTTTTATGATAATTCTTAAATATTAAATATTCATCTTGATTATTAGATAACTCTCTAAGAAGAATATCTCCAAACGCTGATGGAAGATACCATAATATTTCTGCTGTTGTTAATATAACAAATAGCACCCCTGTTGCACTAAGTCCTACAACTTTATGGGCAATAAATAAACTTTCTCTTATCATAACTATATAAAAAAATGAGGCAAAAAAAATTCCTAAAGAATACTTTAATACATTCTGCCATACTTCTTTTATTTTCTTATAATTAAAATAAAATTTAATATGGTTATTTTTAAATATATCATACATTAAAATAGAGGCAATAACCACCCATGATAAAGAATAGAAAAATCCTATATAATCTTGAGAAATATCAAATATCAAAAAACCAAATAAAAAAAATAAAAATAAACTACTTCTTAATATTCCTATTTTTATAAACTCACTTACCTTAAAAAACATTATATAATAAAAATAGGAAAAATTTACTATACTATTTGAAATAACACCAAATATTAGAAAAAATTTCCCCCAAATATTTAAATCTTTAAAATAAAAGAGAAAACCTAAATAAAATAATGGAGTGATTATAAATATATGAATAGCAACTATAAAATTAAAAATTTTTTGAGATATTTCATCTTTTTTATTATAATAAACAATTAAATATTGATCTAGTCCCAATGCTGCGACTTGGGCTATTATAGTAAAAGAAGAGGCTATTAAAGAATAAACTCCTTCTCCTACAGAGCCAAAAATCTTTCCAACTAAGATTACATTTATAGAAGATATTAAAAAACTTATTACTCTAAAAAGAAGTATTTTTATACTATCTTTTACTATAAAATTCATAAATATATTATTTATTTATCACTAAAATTTTCTTTTTAAATCTTCCTCTTGGATCATCTATAATTATATAATAAACACCTGAGGATATAAGACTGCCATTTTTATCTTTAAAATCCCATATAATCCTACTTGTATTTTTAGGGAAAAATTCTTTTATTATCCTTCCATCTGATGAAATAATATAAATAGTACTTGCATCATCAATAATGTTATCTATATATAAAAGGTGAGTTTGACCTAATATAACAGGAT
>JAMORN010000174.1 GCA_027063545.1 bacterium
TTAGGGTATACTAAAATTGGTTTATCCTCTGCTATAATCTCAGAAGGTGAATTATAAAAATAAAAATCCAAAATACTTAAACTATTTTTTCCTAAAAGATAAAGTTTTTTTTCTATAGTATCTATAGCCAACTTTAATATTTTATTCTCTGGTAGAGTATAATTTACTCTTTTAAAATCTAAATTTGTAAAATTATATATATATAATCCACTATCAGTAGCAATTAAACCTAAATTTCTATATAATTTTAAATCATTAATATTGCCTATAACATCTTTTTTTTCTAAACTGAGTTTAAAATCAGTTAAAATCTTATATAAAAAAATACTATTATGAGTATATAAAATTATTCTATCATTATATAGGTTTAACCCTAAAATTCTATCATCTAAACTAATTGGAAGTGTAAATATTAAACTATCATCATTAGGATTTGAAAAGGTTCCATTTGTATTATACGCAAAAAATTCTTTATTATTCACAACAGCATACACTACTCCTTTATAATATATGACTGGATGATAGAATTCTCTATTATAAATAGGAAGTCCATTAACTTTATAATATTTAAATTTGGGGATAATCCCTAATACATTATAATAAAGGGAATCTCCTGAGTATATATATGTAGCAAATGTATCTATATTTGTTATTGAAAAACCTCCTTGAAAATATATCTGTCTGGTAGAATCATCTTTATAATATGCCCAATGGCTTGTTAGAAAATTCTTTTCATCTATAACAAAAATATTATTTGTATATAAACTTGGATATCGATCTATATCCAAAGAAAAACTTGTATTATCCTCTGTGTTATAAAATCTTATAGTATTATTAAACCCACTTGCTATTAGGTATTTATCTATTCTTTTTAAATCGTAAAACTCCTCTTTATTTTTAAAAGTAAATAGATCTACAATTCTAAATTTATTGTTAGAAAAATAAGCTAAATTATAGTTATCTAATGTATCATCATGAATATTTCCTAAGATAAAAAGTTTTGAAGTAATATAATCATAATAGGCTACATCAACTCTATTATACCATGTTCTTATATCAATCTTTTTATATATATCATAGGATAAAGTATCCTTAGGTATATAAAATCTACTATCAATAGTACTATCATAAAAATTTATCCACACAGAAGGGTCCCCTAAATAATCATTTAAATATGCTTTTGATAGAGTTGTAGGGTTTTTAATATATATTGTATCATTATCAATAAATAAAGAAAGAACTGTGTCTTGAATATCCCCAAAGTTTCTATATACATTATCTATTATAGTTCTTTTACTTATAGAATAAATAGACAATCCTTTATCTGTCCCTATAAATAAAATATCATTATTATATCTATAAATAGAGTTTATTTTAAAAAAATCAAGTCCATAAGAATATGACCATGTTTTATTTTTTAAGTTATAAGAAAAAAGTTCATGCTTGTTTGTTCCTATCCAAAGAATAGAATCTCCGTCATTTAATAAAACTGTTAAATCTATTAAAAATTTATTATCTATTTGCTTTATATAATATTCTTTAGACTCTTTTGTTAG
>JAMORN010000175.1 GCA_027063545.1 bacterium
ATTTCATTACAGATGGAATTTACTACAAAAAAATCTTTAAGTAAAAAGGGAAGTATTCAGAGAGTTTTATTTTATAATAGAAATGAGAAAGGGCAAAATATTGGTAAAACAATGGATTATAAAAGTGTTATAGTAGAATCAGATGAAGATTTAACAGGTGAGATTTTAGATGTTTATATAAAGGACGCTTCAAGTTATGCTTTAATTGGTGAGTTAACTTTAACCAAGGTTAATTTATAAGGAGGTTTAGATATGAAATATATTAAGTATATTTTAGGATTAATTTTAATACTTTTTGTTTTAATATTTTTAATACAAAATGTATTTGTGGATCAAGGAAATATATATAGTTTTATAGAGGTAAAATTTTTAAGCTTTGCTGTTGTAATGCCTATAATTGTACTTTTATTTTTAAGTTTTCTTTTGGGTCTATTTGTTGGAATAATATGGATGTCAAAGACAATTTTTTATTTAAAAAGAGAAGTAAATAGCAAACAAAAAGAAATTGAGAAATTAGAAAAAACAATAAGAGATATGAAAAATATAAATATAGAAGACAATAGTAATGAGGAATAATATAGGGAGGTTATAGTATGTTTGAAGACCTTTTATCTCTTTTTATAAAAAAGAGTAAAGCTCGGTTAAAGGAAGACAAAGGAACTGAGGATATATCTAGACTATCTAAAGAAGAAATTTTACAACTAGGAATAAAAGAATTTGTTTTAGGTAGAATAGGGAGAGCAGAAAAATATTTTAAAGCTTATTTAAAGCAAGAGGATAACAATCTTGTATATTATCTTATTTCTGAGATTTATAGAAATAAAGGGGATTATGAGAGAAGTTTTAATATATACCAACAAATTATTTATTCTACAGAAGTAGATGTAGAGATTTATTATAATAGTATTTTAGGTATGATTAAAGTATATCCAAGTATCAAGAGTGATTTAAAAAAAGATAATTTAATAAAAATATTAAAGGGATTACCAGAGTATATAAAGAATGTAGTATTAAGAGAAAAAATTTTGAGAGTTTTATTAGAAAATAGACTTTATGAAGAGTCTGTAATTTTACTTAAATATGATAAAGAATTAAGAAAATATATAAATATAGATGAGAATTATATAGAATTGTTAAGGGCTATATACTTATATGAAGATAAAGATTTAGACAAGAGTATGGAAATTTTGAATAAAATAGAAAATAAGATTTCAGAAGAGTATAGAAAGTATGTGTTTTATTATTTAGGATTGATTTATTATAAGAAAGGAGAAAAGGAAGAGAGTTTTAGATATTTAAAAGATGTAATGAAATGGTTTCCTGAATCTTATAAATTGTATTCAGATTTACTTTATGAATTGGGAAAATTTGAAGAGATAGGAAGGTTTATACATAATATTTTAGAAAATAAAGAAAATGGAGAATTAGAATATTATATAGCTTTAGATTATAAAAGTAAATTGGGAAGCATTGATGATATTTCTGATAAAGTAGAAAGTTTTATTTTAGACAATAATTTAAATAGATATAAATTAGTTTATAAATATATTAAAATATTAAATGACCAGAAAAAATATGATAAATTAGATAATTTCTTAAAACAGCTTTCATCAAAGGTTATTACTCCATCAATAAATACATGGACTTGTAATAATTGTGGGTATGAGAATTCGCTATCTTTTGATTTTTGTAAGGTGTGTGGTACTAAAAGAGAAAAAAAATGAAAAGATTGATTTTTTATATATCTATTATTTTATGTCTTTTTTTTGAGGTAGTTAGTATTTGGGCAGAATCGAAAGATATAAAGAAAATTTTAGATAAAGGTGATTATTATTATAGTTTAGGTAATTATAATAAGGCTTTAAAATATTATAAAAATATTATTGAACAAAAAAATATAGATAATATATACACATCAAAATATTTATATACTCTCTTATTATTAAAGAAGGATAGTATATACCTTAAGTATGTTGAAGAAAAATTAGATGGGTTAGATAGTTTATATTTTTTGAGTCTTCTATGGATAAAACAATCTAAATATAAAAATATTACACAATTGGAATTACTCTCAGATAGTAATTCTATAAATTCATATACTTTTGCTAAATTACTTTTTTTAAAAATTGAAGCATATAGAATGTTAAATAGAAATTCTGAAGCTATTAAACTTGCCAAGGAATATGTGAAACTCTATCCATTTTCTATAGAGTCAATAAGATTATGTCAATATTTTCCCGTATTGACAGAAATTAAAAAAGCTAAAACAGATAAGCAATTAATTATTTCTAAAAAAACTAATAAAAGAAAAATTTATTATATATATCAATTTGGAATGTTTGCCAAACAAGAGAATGCTCAACGATTTTTAGTATATCTAGTTAGTAAATATCCTGGAATTAAATTCTATATAAGAGAGAAAAAAAGAAATGGAAAAAAAGTATATATAGTTACCAGTAAAAGATTTAAAAGTAAAAAGGAAGCTAAAAAATACTATGATAAAGTTTTAAGCAAAAAAATAAAAGAAAAAATGTTTTTGACCTTTTATTATGAATAAATTAAAAAAAATTATTTTTCTTCTTAATATATTTCTTTTTTTTGTATTTAGTTGTTCTTCTAATATTATTTATAGATCTGATATATATAAAAATAGAGGAATAATTCTCTCAAAAAATTATAATGTAGAGTGTAGAAAAAAAGTAGTGAATACAGCTAGAAAATATATAGGAGTAAGGTATAAATACGGAGGGAGTACTTCAAAGGGTTTTGATTGTTCAGGTTTTGTTTATAAAGTATATTTGAATGCTTGTAGGATAAAATTGCCTAGAACAGCTCATGAACAAGCAAAATATGTTAAAAAAACAAGAAGTCCTAAAGAAGGGGATCTTGTATTTTTCAAAATAAATAGCTTCTGGAAAATAGATCATGTTGGTATCTATATAGGTGATGGAAAATTTATACATGCCTCCTCATCAAAAGGTGTTACAATTTCAAATTTAAGTAGTCCATATTATAAAAAACATTTAATGTTTTTTGGAACGGTATTTAAATAAGATATTTAAGGAGGGAAATATGATTGTTGGATTTCAAGGGGAGAAAGGGGCTTATTCAGAAAAGGCTGCTAAAAAATATTTTGAATATAAAAGTATTGTTTTAAAAAATTTTGAAACTTTTAGAGATATATTTGAAGCTTTAAAACGGAATGAAATAGAATATGCTGTAATCCCAATAGAAAATTCCTTAGCAGGGAGTGTCCACGAGAATTATGATTTGATGCTAGAATATAAATATCATATTATAGGAGAGGAGATTATAAGAATAAACCATAATTTAATAGGAATAAAAGGTGCAAAATTAAAGGATATTAAGGAGGTATATTCTCATCCACAGGCATTATCTCAATGCAGTAATTTTTTTAAAAAACATAAAAATATAAAGAAAATACCTTTTTATGATACTGCTGGTGCAGTAAAGATGGTAAAAGAGTTAAACGATAAGACTAAAGCAGCAATAGCTTCAGAGCAAGCTGCAATAGATTATGATATGGAAATTTTAGCTTCTTCCATAGAAAATGATAAAAATAATTATACTAGATTTCTTATAATAACTAAACAGGGATTGAAGAATTTAAAAAAAGAAGAAGGTGTGGTATATAAGACTTCAATCGTGTTTTCTTTAAAAAGTATTCCTGGAGCATTATTTAAAAGTCTTTCAGTTTTTGCTCTTAGAGAAATAAATTTATTAAAGATAGAATCCCGTCCTTTAATTGGAACGCCTTGGAAGTACTTATTTTACCTAGATTTTGAGGGATTTTATAAAGATAAATTAATAAAAAGAGCATTAAATAATTTATCTGAAGTTGCAGAGAATATTTATATCTTTGGTTCCTACAAAAAGAAAAATTTTTAACCTATTTTTTTATTTGACTAATAGGCAAAAAAAAAATATTTTCTTTATATAATTTTGTTTAAACGTTTAATTTGAACATATAAAACTTTCTATATAGAGGGTTAAGTATGAGGGAAAAATTTAGAGTTTATAACATATTAATAATTTTTGTGTTAATTATGAATACCATATTATATTCTAAAACAATAGTTGTTCCAGATAAATATCCAAAAATTTCTATAGCATTAAACAATGCAGAGCCAGGAGATACTATTTTTGTGAGAGCTGGGGTTTATAAAGAGAATATAGTTTTAGTAGATGAAGTAGTATTGATAGGAGAAGATAAATATACAACAATTATAGATGGTGGCAGAAAGACTTATACTGTAAAAGGAGCTGATTATGCTTATATTGGAGGATTTACTATTAAAGGAGGTTATGGAGCAGGTATCTTATGTGAAAATACTTCTCCAATTATAGAGAATAATATTATAAAAGATAATCGTGGTGCTGGTATTATGGCTGTTTTATCTTTGCCAATGATTAGGAATAATATAATATATGGAAATGAGTGGACAGGTATATATTTAGAAGCTGCTAAATCTCTAGATACTAAAATAGACCATAATGTTATAGTAGAAAATGGATATCATGGAATATATTGTGGTGATGAGAGTAATGTTTTAATTACTAATAATATCATATATAAAAATAAAGGTTTTGGAGTTTTTCTTGATGAAACAAGTAAAAAGACAAGATTAGAATATAATGATATTTATGCGAATTTAATGGAAGTATCAAAAGGATATATAGTAAGTGCTACAAATATAAATAAGGATCCTCTTTTTAAAGATGATAAAACTTTTGAAATAAAGGAATTATCTCCTTGTAAAAAAACAGGAGAAGATGGAACTGATATAGGACTAGATTATAATATGTCCACTTCTTTACCTTCTATGAATCAATTAGCATATCAAAGTAAAGAAGGAGATGCTGATGGAGATGGAATTGCTGATACATTGGATAATTGTCCAAATTTATCTGAAGATAAAGATGGGTATGAAGATAATGATGGATGTCCTGATAAAGATAATGATGATGATGGAATTTTAGATGATAAAGATTTATGTAAAAATGAGGCAGAGGATTTAGATAATTTTGAAGATAATGATGGATGCCCTGATTTAGATAACGATGGAGATGGTATTTTAGATACAGAGGATAAATGCCCCAATGATGTAGAAACTTTTAATGATTATAAAGATTATGATGGATGTCCAGATACAATTCCAAAGAAATTTCCTAAAAAATTAGTTTTACCTGGAATAAAATTTGAACCGGGTAGTGCAAAGCTTTTACCAGAATCATATATAATATTAGATGATGTAGCTAAACAATTAAAGAGATTTCCTAACGTTATTGTTGAAATAGGGGGTCATACTGATAATACAGGATCAAGAAGGGCAAATATGAGATTGTCTTTGGAAAGGGCAAAGGCTGTAAAAAGATATTTAGTTAAAAAATGGAAGATAAATCCGAGAAGATTAAAAGTTAAAGGATATGGTCCAGATTTTCCAGTTGCAGATAATTCAACAGAAGAAGGTAGAGCTCAAAATAGAAGAATAGAGTTTAAAGTATTAAAATATTAAAGAGGGTAGAGGGATATGATTAAATATAGAAGAATAATAATTATATTAATAGCTATTTTTTTATGGATTTCCAATATACAGGGAGCCGGTTTATTATCAGATATTTATTTAAATAGAGCTATTGATAATTATAGATACTATACTAACTCTCTATTGTCTCCTTCAATGACAACAG
>JAMORN010000176.1 GCA_027063545.1 bacterium
ATTTATCAGGGTTACCATCTCAGAAAAAAAGAGCCTCTGCATCAAGTCCTACTGAAGGATTATTAAAATTTTTAGAATAGGTGAAGTATGTTTGTAGATAGAATCTCTTCTTTAAAAAATCAGGAAAAAGAGTTTTTGGAAATAAATAAAAAGGCAACACAAAAAGAATTAGATGAGGTTATTTTAAAAATAGAGTCAAATGAAAAGTTAGATTGGCGCGATTTAGCGGTTTTATTATCTGAGGTTAGTTTAAAAAAAGAGAATTTAGGTTATTTAGTCCAACTTGCTTATAATAAAACTATAGAAAGATTTGGAAAGGTAATAAAATTTTATGTTCCGCTTTATTTATCAAATTATTGTATTAATAGTTGTTTATATTGTTCTTTTGCTGCTGTTAATAAAATAAATAGAAAAGTATTAACAATTGAAGAAGCTAAATTAGAACTGGAAGCAATAAAGAAAATGGGATTTAAACATATTCTTTTGGTTGCAGGAGAAGATCCAACAAATATAAATGTAAATTATCTTTCTGAGATAATAAGTGTTGCAAAAAATGAATTGGGAATAGCTTCTGTTTCTATAGAAGTTTCTCCTTTTGAAGAAAATGAATATAAAAAGCTTGTAAAATCAGGACTTGATGGTTTAACATTATATCAAGAAACTTATCACAAAGATACTTATTTAGAGGTGCATAGAGGAAGAAAAAGAAATTATGAAAAAAGACTTATTTATCCAGAGTATGCTGCTAAAGCAGGTATAAGGAAATTTAATTTTGGGGTATTGTTGGGGCTTTATGATCATATTATAGAGAGTTTTTATTTATATCATCATGTGAAATATTTTGAGAAAAATTATTGGCAAGTTCATTTGGGAGTAAATTTCCCACGGATTAGGCCTATGTATGGAGGTTTTAAACCAAAATATCCAGTATCTGATAAGGAATTGGTTAGAATGATTGTAGCTTTTAGATTAATGTTTGAAGATATAGATTTAGTTTTATCAACGCGAGAAAGTGCAGAGTTTAGAGATTTTATGCTTGGTATTGGAATAACTCAAATTTCAGCAGGAAGTAAAACTTATGTAGGAGGATACTTTAAAAATTATGCAAAGGTGGAAGAGGATATTGGGCAATTTGAAATAGCAGATACTAGAACTGTTAAAGAAGTAGAAAATGCTGTGAAAAATAAAGGTTTTGAGGTTGTATGGAAGGATTGGCAGGAGGTGATGTTTGGTTAAAGTGATTGTTAATGATAATGAATTTTATATAGAAAAGAAAACAAATTTATATGATTTTTTAAAGGAAAAAGGTTATATTAAAGAAGAGAGTAAATGGGTTGTTATTGTTGTAAATGGAGAACCAAAAAGTATAGAAGAGATAAAAAACTTAAATATAGAGAATAATTTAAAAATAGAATTAGCAAATATAGTAGGTGGTGGTTAGAAAAAGGAGGTATTAGTTATGTCTGGACATAATAAATGGAGTAGTATAAAACACAAAAAAGCAAGAATGGATGCTCAAAGGAGTAAGATTTTTTCTAAGTTAATAAGAGAAATAACAGTTGCTGCAAAACTTGGAGGTCCTGATCCAGAATCAAATCCAAGACTTAGACAAGCAATAGCGAATGCAAGAGCCAATAATATGCCCAAAGAAAATATTGAAAATGCCATAAAAAAAGGTACAGGAGAACTTCCGGGTGTTAGTTATGAAGAAATTTCACTAGAAGGCTATGGCCCTGGTGGAATTGCTATAATGATAGATGCTTTAACAGATAATAGAAATAGAACAGTTGCAGAGATTAGAAGTATTTTTAATAAAAATGGTGGAAATTTAGCAGAAAAAGGTGCTGTTGCTTGGATGTTTGAAACAATAGGTCAAATTTTAGTTGAAAAATCAAGGGTTGATGAAGATTCTTTAATGGAAGCAGCAATAGAGGCAGGTGCTGAAGATGTTATTACTGATGATGAGGAGTTTTATATTATAAAGACAGCAAAAGAAGATTTAATGAATGTAGTTGATGGTTTAGAAAAGGCAGGTATTCCAATAAAGTCTTATGAGATAACAAAGGTAGCACAAACACCTGTAAAACTTTCAGGTGATCAGGCTGAGAAAGCAATGAAATTATTAGAATTATTAGATGATCATGATGATGTTCAAAAGGTTTATACAAATTTTGATATAGAATAATGATAGTTTTAGGAGTAGATCCAGGAATAAATAATACAGGTTATGGTATAATAAAATATGATAGTAAAAAGAATTTACTAGAAACAGTGGATTATGGAGTTATTTCACCAAAAAGAAACTGGACTACTCCTAAAAAACTATCTTTTATATATGATTCTATTCTCAATAAAATAGATGAATTTAATGTAGATGTATTAAGTTTAGAAAAAAGTTTTTATGGCAAAAATGTTCAAGTAATAATAACTATGTCTCAGGCAAGGGCTATTGTTATTTTAGCGGGTTATAAAAAGGGTTTAGATATTTTTGAATACTCTCCTAAAGAGGTAAAAAAGGTTATTACAAGTTATGGAGGTGCTTTAAAATCTCAGGTTAGATATATGGTTGATACCACTTTAAATATAGATACATCAAAAGAGAAGTATGATGTTAGTGATGCCTTGGCTATAGCATTGTGTCATGTTTATAGAGAGGGTTAAGGGATGTATAGTTTTATAAGAGGAAGACTTTTTAGTAAAAAACCCACAAATATTATTGTGGATGTATCTGGTATAGGTTTTGAGATTTTTATTCCAACAAGGGTTTTTGAGATTCTCCCTAAAGAAGGTGAAGAGGTTTTTTTATACACTTATTATTATGTAAAAGAGGATATTCATAGACTTTATGGATTTTTAATAGCAGAGGATAGAGATTTTTTTAAATTACTTATTTCTATTAGTGGAATAGGTCCTTCTCAGGCTTTAAATATATTATCATCAATTGATAGTATTAGTTTTATTGAGTATATTAAGGAAAAAAGCGTTGAAAAATTAGTAAAAATTCCTGGAATAGGGAAGAAAAAGGCAGAAAAGATTATATTTGAACTTAATTCTAAAATAAAGGATTTAGAATCTATTTATGAAGAGATTGATTCGGTTGAAAAAGAGAAGAAAGAAGATTTAATTTTAGCATTAAGTAATTTAGGTTATCAGAAAGGAGAAATAAATAAGGTATTGAAAATATTGGAAGATGATATTATAATAATGCCAATTGAGGAGTTAGTAAAAAAGGCATTAAATTTATTACTTGAATTATAAAATATGAAGGATTTTATAAATAATCCGAGACATATTGATGAGGACTCCATTGTTGAAGAAACTTTAAGGCCGAAGAAATTAGATGATTTTATTGGCCAAGAAAGTTTAAAACTTAATTTATCTTATGCAATAAAATCAGCAAAAGAAAGAAGTAAATCTATAGATCATATTATATTATATGGACCTCCAGGGCTTGGTAAAACAACTCTTGCTGAGATTATAGCAAACGAAATGGGTGTTAATTTTATTTCAACAAGTGGACCTGCTTTAACAAAACCCGGAGATATAGTTGGAATATTAACACGTCTAAAATCAAGAGATGTGTTTTTTATAGATGAGATTCATAGGCTCTCTAAGACAATAGAGGAGTACTTATATCCTGCAATGGAGGATTTTAAGGTTGATTTAATTTTAGATACAGGCCCAAATGCAAGAACAATGAAGATTAAAATAGAGGAATTTACTTTAATTGGAGCCACTACGATTGCAGGAAAGATTTCTCAGCCTTTAAGAGATAGGTTTGGTATTGTTTTGAAGGTTGATTATTATAATGAGGAGGAGTTAAAAAGAATCATTTTAAGAAGTGCTAAGATTTTAGAGATAGGGATAACAGAGAAGGCTGCTCTTTCTTTAGCAAGAAGGTCAAGAGGAACCCCAAGAATAGCAAATAGACTTCTTAAAAGGACAAGAGATGTTGCTATTGTTGATAAAAAGGATTTTATAGATGAAGAGGTTGTAAATAAGACATTAAAGATTATTAATATAGATAAATATGGGCTTGATGAGACTGATAGAAAAATTTTAGAGGTAATAATTAAGAATTTCTCTGGAGGGCCTGTAGGAGTAAAGAATATTGCTATAGGTATTGGCGAGGATCCTCAAACAATAGAAGAAGTTTATGAACCGTTTTTAATTCAAAAGGGTTTTATAAAAAGAACGCCAAGGGGAAGAGTTGCAACTAAAAAGGCTTATGATGTTTTAGGTATAAAAAATTATGATGATTCAGAGGATTTAAGTCTGTTTTAATCTAATCCCTAAATTCATTAGCATCAATTCCAAGACGTTGCATTATTCTAATAAATGATTTTCTCTCAGTTTTTAAAGCGCGGGCTGCTTTTGATATATTTCCATGATAGAGTTTTAAGTATTTTATAATAGCCTCACGCATTGTATTATCCCTAATTTCACTTAAAGATAACTCTTTTTCTTTAGATTCTTTTTCGATTAGAGTTTCTGATATTAAAATATCTTCAGGCTTTATAGTATTAGACTCACTTAATACCAAAGCCTTTTTAATTACCATTTCAAGTTCTCTCACATTACCCGGCCAAGAATAGTTTAGAAGTTTTTGTTTTGCTTTTTCAGAAAGTTTCTTAGAAGGAAGTTTAAACTCTTTTGAATATTTTTCTATAAAATATTCAGATAAAAGTATTATATCCTCAGGTCTATCTTTTAAAGGAGGTAAATTAATTTTAAAACCATTTATTCTATAATATAAATCTTCTCTGAATTTTCCTTGCTTAATTTCTTCTTCTAAATTTCTATTTGTTGCTGATATTATTCTAACATCAATAGGAATCTCTTGAGTTGCTCCAAGAGGTAGGATTTTCCCTTCTTGTAATACTCTTAAAAGTTTTACCTGCATATAAAGAGGAAGTTCTCCTATTTCATCTAAAAATAGTGTGCCTCCATTTGCCATTTCAAAAAGTCCTTTTTTATCTTTATCAGCACCAGTAAAGGCACCTTTTTTATATCCAAAAAGCTCACTTTCAAGTAGATTTTCTGGTATTGCTCCACAATTTACAGCTACAAAGGGTTTATCTTTTCTTAGAGATTTATAATGAATAAATTTTGCAATTTTTTCTTTACCTGATCCTGTTGGGCCGGTAATTAACACAGGAATATCAATTTTTGCTATTTTTTCTGCGGTTTTTATAATCTCTTCCATTTTTTTATCCGCATATATTAACTCTGCTTCTTTTGTTTCCTTTTCCATTAGAGATTTTAGTTTCTTTTCTTTTTCAATATTTTCATATGAAAGTTTAAGTAGAATTTCAAATATAGGTTTAAAACTTTCAAGTAGATATCTATCATTTTCAGTAAATAACCCTTTGTCCTTTCTTTTGTCAATATATATGTAAGCATTGTTGATTTTATCAATATTTATATCCAGTTTCGAGCATATTATAGATGATATTTCATTTATATAAATAGACTCAGAATAATTTTTATCTGATTCAATACTTTTCATAAGAATTGTTTTACTAAGTTTTTTTGCTTCAGAAAGCACACTTTGAGAAAAGTCTTTATTTTTTAAATTTTCAGGAAATGTATATAAATTTTTAAATTTATTATTTTCCTCAATTACAATTCTAACAGCAGAAGCATCAAATAGTTTATATATAAATTTTAATAAATCTAAC
>JAMORN010000177.1 GCA_027063545.1 bacterium
TACTTTATAAAAAATAGGTTCTACAATATTATGACCTCCTATTTTTTCATCAAAAGTTCCTCCAACAATAGATAAATCGGAAATTTTTAAAAATGTATCCACAACTCCATATTTATCTACTATTAAAAATTGTCTATCAAAAATAAAATTTTCTTTTTTCAAAAGTTCTTCTATTTCAGAATATAGATAGTAAAATTCTCTTTTCAAAATAGTAGCTAAAATTTTACTTTCGGAAATATGTCTTGGGATTAAAATGAACTTAAATTTAAAATAACTACTATTTCTATCTAAATTCTTAAGGCATTTAATATATTTTAAGGCTATTTTAAATTCACCTTCTCTTATACTTATAAAAGAAATTACAAAATTCATATTGTCTATATTAAACTTCTTTCTTTCATTTATTTTATTATATTCTATATAATCAAGTTTATACTTTAAATTGAACCCTTCTATTATCTTCCCATTATACTTCAATACCTTATATCTATACTTATATCTTTTATCCTTCAAAATAATTTTAGAGAAATATTTTATTGGATTAAAAGAAAACATAGAATAAATTCTATACCAAAAATTTCTTGTTGACCTTGTCATAAATGAGTTAATCCCTATAATTTCCAAATGCTTTTTATTTGACACATATAATAGAAAAGGCCAAATTTCTGTTTCTATTATTATAACTTTTTTTATACCAAAAAATTCTATGAAGTTTAAATAGCTAAAAAAGAACAAATCAAAAGGAGCTAAAAGTACAATATCCTCTGGAAATCTACTTTTTATAGAATAATAACCTCTCGAAGAAAAAACAGTTATTAAAAATCTATTATTGTTATATTTCTTTTTTAAATCATGATAAATATTCTCTAATACCTTAGATTCTCCAATACTTGCTAAATGTATCCATACTCTTATATTATTTTTATCTTTGCTATATCTATCTTCTAAACTCTTTTTTGTATATAAAAATCTACTTCTTTTTACCATCTATTTTAGCATTTTTTGTAAGAATCTTCTTATAATCATCAGACTTTATAATCTGTAAAGCCTTTCTAATCTCTTCATCTACTTTAGTTAAATATTCATATTTACCTTCTTGTCCATAATAAGCATTTAAAATCTCTCTTTTTATAGCTCTTTTTATATATTCCTTATCCTTTTCAAAAGCCATTTCTTTTCTTTCTTCTATCTTTTTATATAACTCTTTATAAATCTTTCCCATATCAGAATCTATACTATCCACCTTACTTAACAATACTTCTAATGATAAAGTATCTAATTTTTCATTATATACCTTCTCACCTATATTATATTCTAGGGTTTTTAAAATTAATTCTTTTAATTTAGCTTCCTCTCTTGTGGTATATGTAAAATTCTTACTCTTTAAAAATTCTCTAAAATCCTTTAGGATATCATCTGTTATCTCTATATCTTTTGATACCTTCTCATGTTTAGCTTTATAATTTATAGCATATGTAAAAAACATACTTTTAGCTTCTAAATTTACTTCTAAAAGATCTATATCTCTCTCTGGTAATATTAAATCAGGAAGAATTCCTCCTCCAGCCTTAACAGGTCTATGTAAAACTTTGGTATAGTATACTTTTGTTGTATCAAAAATCTCTAAATTGGCAATTGTTGAATCTCCTTCTTTGTATAATTCATAACCAGCACTATTTTCTATTCTATTTATACATCTACCACTAGGGGTATAATAATAAGCTGTTGTTAACTTTAATGCCTTAGTACCTGTTGGAGTCTTCATTAAAGGGATAATTGTTTGAACAGAACCTTTTCCATATGTTCGTCTTCCTAAAATAACTCCTCTATCCCAATCTTGAATAGCACCTGATACAATCTCACTAGCACTTGCTGAACCTTCATTAACTAATACAACTACTCTTACATTATCATCTAAAAAAGCTCTTTCTGTGGCAGTGAAATCTCTTTTATCACCTTTTCTTCCTTTTACTGATACAATAACCTTCCCCTTATCTAAAAATACATTACCTACACTTATAGCCTGAGATAAAAGCCCTCCAGGATTATTTCTTAAATCTAAAATTATTCCCTTTAACTCTCCGCCATTTGATTTTTCCAATTCTCTAATAGCCTTCTTCAACTCCTGAGTAGTATTTTTGGAAAAGCTAACCAATTTTATATATCCATATCCATTTTCTAAAAGAGTATAATATGGTACACTTTTTATTTTTATAATATCTCTTGTAATTGTAAATGTCAAAAGCCCTGGAACACCTTCTCTTTTAACTTTTATTGTTACCTTACTCCCCTTTGGACCTCTTAAAATATTTACAGCTTC
Organism: bacterium; assembly: GCA_027063545.1. GTDB lineage: Bacteria > JAMORN01 > JAMORN01 > JAMORN01 > JAMORN01 > JAMORN01. The sequence continues at coordinate 2,321 of JAMORN010000177.1, forward strand.
TTCTAAACTCATTCCTTTTGTAGGTTTATCTTCTATATATAAAATTTGATCCCCTGCCTGAATACCTGCTTTTTCTGCCGGAGTTCCTGGAAGTGGACTTATAACAGTTAACACTTTATTTCTTATAGAAATAATTATACCCAATCCTCCAAATTCACCTTTAGTATGAATCATTAAATCTTTATATTCTTTTTCCTCAAAAAAGTTAGTATGAGGATCTAAAATTTTTTCCATTCCATTTATTGATGCTTCTATTAACTTTGAAGTAGGAATATCAATGACATAATCTTGTTTTATTCTTAATAAAACATCATTAAATATTTGTATCCACTGATATGGGGTGATATCTTGTGTCTGTTCTTTTGTATCTTCTTCTGTATATGAGTATAATAGTTTATTAAAACTAACTACCCCAAATACCAAAGAAAATATAATTAATAAAGTACTAAAACTTATTCTTATATAATCTTTTTTATTCATTTTCGTTCCTCCCTACCTAAAATTTTACTTTCAAAAATTTTTAATATTTCATTAAATATTTCATCTTTCGATTTAGTAGCATCTATATAAAATACATTTTTTTTGCTTTTGAAAATAAAATAATATCCTTCTTTTACCTTTTCAAAAAATTCTATTCGCTCCTTTTCTATTCTATCTATCTTATCTCCTTTTCTTTTTATAAAAGTATTATTATCTATATCAAAAAAAAATATATAGTCAGGTTCATAATCATTAACTACTATTTTATTTAAATATAATAACATATCGACATCTAAGCCTCTCCCATATCCCTGATAGGCAATGGTCGAATAGTAATATCTATCACTTAAAATAATTATATCTTCATTCTTATAATTTTTTATATATTCTTCTATTAATTGAGCCCTTGCTGCTAAATACAAAAATAACTCTGATATAGGCGAAATCTTAATAGATTTATTTAAAAGAAGCTGCCTTAATTCTTCTCCTAATTCCGTTGTTCCCGGTTCTTTAATTAATATAACATTACCATACTTATCCTTTAAATATTTATATATCATTTCAATCTGAGTAGTCTTACCACTTTTGTCTATTCCTTCAAAAACAACAAATCTTCCCATATTAAAATTACCTTACTTTAGCACCACAGCAGTGTTTATATTTTTTACCACTACCACAAGGGCATGGATCGTTAGGACCAACTTTTTGTTTTTTTACAATAGGTTCCTGTTTTACTTCCTCTTTAGAAGCATTTGTTGTTAATGTAGAATCTTCATAGGGATTCCAATATAGATCATGAGATAACTCAAAATCGTCTATAGAAGATTGTTGTGGTCTTTCAACTTCTACATCTTCAATTCTAAATAAAAACTCTAAAGTCTCCTCAGAAACTTTAAGAAGCATTGCTTCAAATAATCCTAAAGCATCTCTTTTAAATTCTACTAAAGGATCTTTATGACCATAAGCTCTTAAATTAATTCCCTCTTTTAAATGGTCTAATATTCTAAGCTGTTCCTTCCATCTATTATCTAAAACTTGAAGTAACACATATCTCTCTATATCTCTTAAATACTCTTCTCCTATCTTTTTTTCCTTTTCTTCATATATCTTAAAAGCCATATCCTTTACTTTTTCATATATTAAATTTATCATTTCTTTTTTATTATCTGCAACCTTTACAACATCGAAATTAATATCTGGATAAAAATTAAAAATCCTCATTATTTCTGCATTAAATTCTTGATATGGCCAATTTTCTGGAAACTCTGGGCTGTCTTCAAAAAATCTTCCTACTTTATCATATATAACATCATCAATTCTTGTATATATATCCTCTTTTAAATTAGCACCTTCTAAAATCTTTCTTCTCATTTTATAAACAACTTCTCTCTGGACATTCATTACATTATCATATTCTAATAGATGCTTTCTTATTTCAAAATGATACTCCTCTACTCTTCTCTGAGCCCTTTCTATACCTTTAGATAACCACTTATGAGTTAGTGGTATATCTTCCCTTTCGGTTGCTCTTAACATAAAACTCTTCATAGATTCAGAGCCAAAAAGCCTCATTAAGTTATCTTCTAAAGAAACATAAAATTGACTAACTCCAGGATCTCCCTGACGTCCCGCTCTACCTCTTAACTGATTATCAATTCTTCTTGATTCATGTCTCTCTGTACCTATAACAAATAATCCTCCTAACTCTACAACCTTCTTTCTTTCTTCTTCAGCTTTTTTCTTTAACTCTTCTAATTCCCTATTATACTCTTCCCAATCTATTTCTTCCTTTGGTATATTCTTATATTTAGCTTTCATTAGAGCCTCTGGATTTCCTCCTAAAATAATATCTGTACCACGACCTGCCATATTTGTTGATATAGTGACAGCACCTAGCCTTCCTGCCTGAGCTATTATCTCAGCTTCTCTTTCATGATGTTTAGCATTTAAAACATTATGTTTTATTCCCTCTTTTTTTAACATCTTTGATAACATTTCTGACTTTTCTATTGAAACAGTACCTATTAAAATAGGTTGTCCTGTACTATGTATTTTCTTTATATCTCTTACTAATGCTTTAAATTTTCCTTTCTCTGTAGGAAAAATAAAATCAGGCCTATCTTCTCTAATCATTGGTTTATTTGTAGGAATTACTACAACATCTAAATTGTAAATTTCTTTAAATTCTATAGCTTCAGTCTCTGCAGTTCCTGTCATACCAGCAAGTTTGTCATACATCTTAAAATAATTTTGGAATGTAATTGTAGCTAATGTTTGATTTTCACTTTGAATTTTTACACCTTCTTTTGCTTCAATTGCTTGATGAAGACCATCTGACCATCTTCTACCAGGTAAAATTCTTCCTGTAAATTCATCTACTATTAAAACCTTTCCGTCCTTTACAACATAATCTACATCCCTATGGAATAAATAATGGGCTCTTAATGCCTGTATAATGTGATGTATCCAATCTGCATTTATATCCTGATATAAATTTTTTATTCCTAAAAGTCTTTCACACTTTAGAATACCCTTTGAGGTTAGATAAGCCATTTTATTCTTTTCATCTATCCAAAAATCACCATCCGGTTCAATAATCTTCCCATCTGGTGTCCTTTGAATTTCATTTGTAGTACTCTTTTGAAGTTGAGGTATTATTCTATTCACGAGAATATATTTTTCTGTAGAAAATTCTGAAGGACCACTTATTATAAGTGGTGTTCTGGCCTCATCAATTAATACTGAATCAACCTCATCCACAATTGCATAATGAAGTTCTCTCTGAACCATATCATTAAGATCCATTACCATATTATCTCTTAAATAATCAAATCCGAATTCATTATTTGTACCA